>JAFDHR010000372.1 GCA_019308645.1 Deltaproteobacteria bacterium | reverse complement strand
ATACATCCGTAAAGTGCCATAAAACAAGTCAAGGACTTACTCTCTTTATCCGAAAAGGTATGGTCGCATGGATAGAAGCGTGGAGGAATTGCACATCCTCTCTTCTTCCGGTTAAGAGAGAAGAAGGCAATCACTTAGAGCGAAATCTACCTTTAGATTTACATACCGAGATGGCAATATTACTGAGCAATATGGCTTTAACTGTTTTTGAGGAGGCTAAGAGTATATGATGAATGACAATGGACACAAGATTACGGCTGATCATTTAAAACGCAGTGCCTATCTTTACATTCGACAATCTACTTTAAGACAGGTTTTTGAGAATACAGAAAGTACCAAGCGACAGTATGCCCTGCGTGAGAAAGCAATAGCATTAGGCTGGCCCATAGAGTCTATAATTACTATAGACTCTGATCTTGGCCAATCCGGTGCATCATCTAAGAATAGAGAAGGGTTTAAGAAATTAGTATCCGAGGTTGGCCTGGGCAATGCTGGTATTGTAATTGGTCTGGAAGTCTCCCGTCTGGCCCGCAATTCTTCAGATTGGCATAGGCTTCTTGAGATTTGTGCCTTGAGCAAGACTTTGATTCTCGATGAAGATGGCATCTATGACCCTGGTTATTTTAATGACCGCCTGCTTTTAGGATTAAAAGGCACCATGAGCGAAGCTGAACTACATATACTAAGAGCCAGGCTTTTAGGTGGAATTCGCACCAAGGCCCAAAGAGGAGAGCTGAAGTGCCCGATTCCCATAGGCTTTGTCTACACTGCTCAAGGAAAGGTTATTTTAGATCCAGATAAACAGATCCAGAAAAGTATCCGTTTGGTATTTGAGACTTTTCGCCGAATTGGATCGGCAAGTGGAACAGTAAGATATTTTCGTAAAAATGGGTTAAAGTTTCCCCGCAAGTCCTCAAAAGAATTAAACGAAGATCAGGTAATATGGGGTGAGCTGGTTTGCTCCAGAGTATTGCAGATACTCCATAATCCTCGTTATGCAGGTGCTTTTTTCTTTGGCCGTATCAGAACACGAAAACTTACTGATGGGACAATGAAATATGAAAAGCTGCCAGTCAAGGAATGGCAAGTTATCAAAAAAGATACTCACGAGGGATATATTTTATGGGAAGAATATCAAGAAAATCTTTCTCGGCTCCGGGAAAATGCGCAGGCACAGGGCTTAGATAGAAGGCAAAGTCCGCCCAAAGAAGGTCCTGCACTTTTGCAAGGATTGGCTATCTGCGGCATTTGTGGAAAGCGAATGACCGTTCGCTACCATACGAGAAGAGGAATAAGAGTGCCTGATTATATGTGTCAAACAGATGGCATAGAACATGGCAAACAAATTTGCCAGGCTGTAAAGGGTAAAGGAGTGGATGAGGCCATAGGAAAATTACTTGTGGAATCGGTCAGTCCACTAGCATTAGAAGTAGCCTTGCAGGTACAGGATGAATTGCGCTCACGTGCTGAGGAAGCTGACCGGTTGCGAAAACAACAAGTAGAACGTTGTCGATACGAAGCAGATTTAGCACAACGGCGCTATATGCGGGTCGATCCAGAAAATCGTCTGGTAGCGAATTCTCTGGAAGCAGATTGGAATGACAAGCTCAGAGTACTGAAAGAAGCACAAGAGGAATACGAGCAACAATGCAAGATTGATCGGATGATCCTCAATAGTGAAGAAAGGTCCCGCATTCTTAGCCTTGCCACTAATTTCCCCCGGCTATGGAAGGATCCTAAGACAGCGTATCGTGAAAAAAAGAGAATGGTGAGACTTTTAATTGAGGATGTTACCCTAATAAAGAAGAGCGAGATTTCAATTAATGTCCGCTTCAAAGGAGGTGCTCTTAAATCATTAAGCATTCCTCGAGCAAAGAATTACTGTCAACTTCGTAAGACCAGCAATGAAGTAATTCATGAAGTTGATAAATTACTTGAGCATCATACTGATGCTGAAATTGCAGATATTCTGAACAAACATGGCCATAGATCAGGAGCAGGTCAGCCATTCAGCGCAAATATAGTTGGCAATATCCGAAGGGGCTATGGTTTAAAAAGTCTCTATGAACGGCTAAAAAAACAGAGATTATTTACCTCACATGAATTATCACTGAAACTTGGAATAGACAGAGCTACCCTGAGGAACTGGGCAAGGAAAAATATGCTTAAAACCTATAGATACAATGATAAAAAAGAGAGACTTTATGAATGGCCTGGAAATGAATTCATAACTAAAATACAGAGAGAAAAGAAACAGGGAAGAGCTAAAGAATTTATTAAACTACTATCAAACCGTATAAAGGAGGTGCAGTGTGAAGTATAGCCCCTTGCCTGAGGTGATAGGGCATAGATGGGCTTGACCTTACAGTCATTAATCACCATTTTCCATTGGGTATCAGCCTCATCCGTCACCAGGTAGTGTCTTCTCCATATGCTATCCCTTCCTTGGACAAATCAAAAAATAGAGTGAGAATCCACATAATTAGAAGAAAGGGAAGCCCCAGACCAGGAAAACTTCCTGAAGGGCTAGGATATGCTGCCAGGACGTTTCTTTTTCTACTAACTTAGCAAAAAGAAGGAGCCTACTATAATCATCTAAACTGGTAATTAGATACCACTTTTCATCAGCATATGGGGAGAACTTATGGTGGGATGAATCATGCTGGATAAGCTCTCCAATATAGTTTGAATGAACCTCTCGCTCATGAGATTTTTTCTTTCTTTTTCTTGGTTTGTAAAAGCCTTCTTTCTTTGCTCTGTCAATTATTGTAGGTAAAGATACTTTCTGTTTGTGGTCTTCGTAAATCCGATCTAGTATAATGTTGTGAGAAGATATACGATCTTTCTCAAGATATATAAAGAACTTGCACGATAGCAAGCCTCCGATAGAATAAATTGTTAATTAGTTGATCAATAGAAAATATTCTACAGGAGGCAAAAATGCAACAAAAAAAAGGATCAGTAAAAAAACTTTTACAA
>JAFDHR010000371.1 GCA_019308645.1 Deltaproteobacteria bacterium | reverse complement strand
TCGGCTGATACTGCCCAGAGAGTACGTTTTACAATTGAGAGAGGCTGTTACTAAGTGGTCTATCTCGTAAATTCTGTGACGTATTTTAATGCTGAAAGAACTAAATCCTTAGATTGTTTGGAGAGCTTTCTCAGCATCTGTGTCAAATCTTCTAGTGTAAACTTCCATTCAAAAGGTTTTACGATTTTTTCATAATGCTCCTGAAATTGAAAATCCTCTCCTTAACTGCTTTCAGACAAAAAAAATCATTTGGAGTAAGAACCTTTCGTTGAACAATTGAAAAATATATCTCAATTTGATTGAGCCAACTTGCATGCACTGGTAGATGTATAACAACAATGTTAGGCCACCTCTACTGCAGCCGGGTAACGCACGGTTGACTGCGGTGGGAAGATCCATTATCCAGTATCCAGAAAACCCTTTTTGCCGAAAGGTAGGGCTCTTGGTTCATAACATCGTTGACGAGGCGATCAAAGGCCTCAATGCCCGATCTTGATTCACAGCGACCAAAAACTCTCGCACCTTTCACATCCCATGCAGCTATGTAAGTCAAAGAGCCACCTCTCGTGTATTCATGTTCCACCCGCATACACTTTCCGGCCATTGGCGTAAGCGTCGCATGTTTGCGAACTCTGGCCTGTATACTGGTCTTTTCATCAGCAGAAATCACATATTCGTTAAAACGAAGGGGGCGACCGCACCAAATTCCTTGGTATAAATCCAGCACACGACCGGCTTTCTGCTCAAAGTAGGGGTCCCGAGGAAATATCCAACTTCTATATTGCCAGGGCCGTATGGCATCCTCACTGAGCCATCTCCAAACCGTAGAACCACTGATCTGTGCGACAATTCCTCTTCGTATGACCTCTGCAGCAATCTCAGCGGTGCTGAATCTGGACAGAGGTATACCCCTATGATATGGTAATTCGCATGCCAATGCCTTGACTTCCATCACCACATTAGGGGGAAAAACCGGACGGTCGTCCGGGTCGAGAACGATCTTCCAACCCTTCCAGTCGTTCATAGAAGAATCTCTTTCTCCACTTACTCACAATTTGACGAGGCAAGCTCAAGCGGTGGCCAATAGTATCGTTATCAAGCCCTTGGGCAGCCATCAAGATCGCTTTGGCACGCACTACTTTATAATACGGTGCCGTATACTTACTTGCCATCCGATTAATTTCTAACTCCTCGATAGGGGTTAGAACGATAGAAAAAGGACTTTTTCTTGGCATATTTCTCTCTATGATCGGAGAATATATGCCGTAATATAACTAAGAATAGTTTATCTATAAATATTAAATACGTCATAGTATTTATGAAAATACCTACTAAGTACAACGGCTATATCCTGTGCTATCCGATCGAACTATGAAGGATACGATAGCTGTTGCCGCCATACATCCGCCTGAATTAAATTGATACAATTTCAACGGGAGAGACAGTCGAGTTTGTTGAGACATTCATAAGTCACGTCAACCTATGTTTAACAATCAGCGGCAATATATGGGTTGTAAATTTTGTCTATTCTCTTTTCTATTGGACTAGACAAGACTATACTTGACAGGCGTCGAACTGCCTCGTGAAATTAGTGTCCAAATTCTTTTGACTCACATATTCTAACCCACCCAAAAATGTTTGCATTGGTATTTTTCCTTCACAGCGCTTACCCTGATGGGTGCGCTCATTATTGTATTCATCAAACCAGTCGTCAAGATCGCTCTGCAGGTCCTCCAGATTTTGGTACAGTTTTTTTCGGAAGGTGACCCTGTAGAACCGCTTCTTCGACTTCAGGGGCTACACGATTCTTGACGTAGGATTTGCTTCACGACTTTTCTTTTAACCCCTCGATGCCATGCTCTTTGTAAGCTATCTTGATGTCGTAGAAATGCTGTCGGGAGTAGTCGTTTAAACGACATACTTGTGAAATGTTGTTGAGAAAGTCAGTGAGCTCTATGATACTCTGCTTCTTTCTGATAAGTTTAGCTTGGGTGGCCATTTGCTCCTCCTAAAAAGATTTGGTTGTCTTTATAAGAGGCAACTTGACCCCCTGTCTTACACAACTCTCAAGTCAAGTGAATTCTCACTCAATTAAAAAGCCCGAACAGCCCGAACCCGGAATAGAAAATATGGATATATAGTTCCCTCGCCGTAGCTCTTATCGATGCTACCCGAGCTGCCATTGGCGAAGTCCACGCCAAACGCGCGTCTTTCATCGTCCTCAGACGACGACCAATAGGCTTCATTGGCAAACCCACCAACTCCTTCATATTGCAATATCCAATACATTTGCAGAAGCTCATCGTAAGACGGGAGGAACCAGTCATCATATATACCGTAAATATAGTCAAGGCAGACCTTTGCTGCACTTCCGGTATGGCCTGTTTGAGCAATGATATAATCTGAATTTGCCTGCCCTGTGCCAATAGCGGTAGATGTATTTCCGTTTAGTGTGGTTTGTGTTGAACCGCCCTCTATCCATACATGGCCTGTACTCTGATCGCTTGGCGCAGCCTCAAGATATCGACCCCAACTTTGAATACTACCTGCGTCATAGAATATCAATCCACCAGCAGGTCCTATTGCACGAAGTGCTGACCACTGTGCATATAAAGTTAGATTCATATTAGGCATGCTAAAAGTATCAGATGCTTCATATTCAATTCCACTCCCATTCGCAGCTGTATTCCAACCGCAAAAAATCAAAGATATACCATCCTGTACTTTCACAAGATTGCCGCTATTATTAAGCACCGTTACTGTTTCTCCATATTCGTAGGTATTGCTGTCAATCGGTGCAGTTCCAGCGGTGTTACCGTTACCGTCATAGGTTAACGTGTATGTAGGAGGCCCTCCATCTTCTTTTCCTCCTCCACAGGACATCATTAATACAGCAGTTAAAGCCATCATAAACACTACAGCTACTAACTTCACAATCTTCAAATTGATTTTCATGGTTTTCTCCTCCCTACAATCCAAAGCGTTAGGTAAAAATTCATAAGAAACAGTAGAACCTATGTGAAAGATGTAAAAGTTTTACATTTTTTGTATATACTAAGAGGTCAAACTGCAGTGAAATATGGCAATACTTATTATTGGTAAGCTCACTTATCAGGTTGGGTTCCTGAATCGTGGCAAGTATGAGGTTGATATAGAAGGGTAATACTGCTTGTACACGATCCAGGAGTTTTACCTCTTTCATGAAAACATCTCCTGAATCGTTTCAGCATATTTATGAAATAAATAGTATCATAGAAAGCATAAATTGCAATAATAAAGATTATTAAACTATTTGCCTTATATACACCAGGGAAATGCCGGATTTGTTTTATATTCGGAGGATAAGCTTTTTTATAAAAAGGAAAAGGGCTTTAGTAGTGTAAAGCGGAAAGAGACTCGTCTCACCCCTGAAATAGTGGTCATCCTTGCCCACTATTTCAGGGGCAAAAACATGCGGTTAGTAACCAGCAGGCATACCATGGAGGGTATGCCGTTTGCCTTCAATATGAAGCCCACATGCCTTTTTCTATTATAGGATAAGGACGAACACGATTACAGTGCTTCTTTAAAAATCAGTAGAAACCCACAGTCGTGATCGACTATGTTGCCGAAGGGGCCTGACGTTGCAAATCTTACTTTTAATCTATATCTCTGGAAGGATAAAAACAGCTCTTACGATGACCTTTCAATAACGAGGAAAAATAAAAATGACTCCAAGGAGTACAGATTTACGGAAAATAGACGTTTTACAAACAACGGAACCATGCATTACGGATTGAATTTGAAACTAAGAGGGAAAAAAGGAAAAGAAATGCAATGGGTTAAAAGAGAGAGGAAGAAGGATAAACCAAAAGCGTCTGAGAAAAACCACCTTGAAACGGAGTTTTTCGAGGGACTCCCATGTGAGACGAAACTGGGAACGTTTCTGTATATTTTTTATTCACCTAAAAAACAATAAATCGTGATATTTATCAATTGCCTTCTTTTTACTAAGATTAACAAGAACTATGATTAAAACAGCCATTGCTAGCACTAATAAAATAATTAGTAGGGTGTGAGACGATAAATCATTTACTAAATTGTTTAGTCCCCATCCGATCTTAAAACGTTCTTTTAAAAAAAATATTGTGAAAATAGCTCCTATTATAATTGACACTTTAAATGGTAACCAATATTGCCAATGAAACCAGTATGTAACATAAAATGGTGATATTGATTTTTTATGATATTCAGCTCCAGTATAAAATTTATGTTCAATTGCTAAAGTCTCAATTCTGTCAGCTTTTAAAATTTTTTGATTTTTATATATTGCGAATATACCGAAAAATGGAATTAATAAAGCCATTATTAATAACAACGCTCCAATTTCATTCCAATTTTTTACTCCTTCAATTTTATCCAATACAGAAGTAAGCCCAACGATACCGGCAAATAATAACAAACAATAATATACAATTAACCATTGCTGACCTTTAATTTGCCGCATATCATTCGTACGATTCGCATAGTTTACTCGTCTTTCTGCTCTCTTCTCTTTTTCAACATCGCTTATTTTATTTTTATCGTTTTTATGATTTATGGTTTTATGAAGCTCTACTTTTTCTTCTTTGAAAAGTAACCGTATGAATGCGTATGAAAATAAAAAAGATACCACGACGAGTATAATCCCAACTAGGTTAGTGATATCATTATCATTCTTAAAACTACTAAAAATGGAGTGATTTAAAACACTAACACATATGATTATTCCAAATATGAAAAACAATACAGCGATGACTAAGGTTATGAACTTTTTAAAAGTATCGAATTCAGACAATTTGAGAAATTTATTCACTTTGCAGCTCCTTCTCAATTAACTAATAGAAAGTATATCCCCAATTTCCTCTAATGGTCCGAGCGTTGCCAATTCTACCACTGATTATTATATCTCACTGGGAGAACCAGAGTAAATCTTAAAAAAATATAGAAATAAAAGTTGAAAATAGAAATGTTTAGTTTGATGTCACCTGGGGTGTTTGGGTTGGTGAAATAAGCCTCTGAGCTTACAAGTAGCTAAATATAACCTTGCCTTTATCACCTATTCTTCTTTTGTAATGTAATTCAACATCGATCTTGGTTCCAATTTTGTCGGCTATGGGGAGCACGGTTGGACAGACAGTAGATAGATCCTCTGCTGTTTGTTTTTTTATGTCTGTCTTATAGTTACGGGTTTCCCTGGCAAGTCTCCAGATAATATCAA
>JAFDHR010000370.1 GCA_019308645.1 Deltaproteobacteria bacterium | reverse complement strand
GAATGCCTCAGTGTGTGAGGAGTGGCCTCGATTGGCAAGCCGGACCTTTTTGCATACTTGGCAACAATTCTTTCGATTGATCTCGCCGTCAATCGCATTTTTTCGCCGCTTTTCTGAGTATTTACTTTCCCACTATGCCGAATATAAAGCGGCTTGAAGTTATCTTTACGTGCCTGCAAGTAGCGCTCAATCCATCGGGCTGCTGTATCCGATAAGAAAACTACTCGTATCTTGTTCCCCTTACCTTTAACGCCAAATTCCTTGCGCTTTAAGTCTACCTGGTCGCGATTCAGATTAACCAATTCTGATACTCTTAATCCGGTGCTAAATAAGGTTTCCAGGATAGCTCTATCCCGCAAACCTATTATATTTGATATTTGTGGGCTGCTTAGCAGTCTCTCCATTTGATCCGGATTTAGGAAGGCAACAGAACGAGGGCCTTGTTTAGGAAGTTCTATTTTATCAGGGGACAGTGTAGGTATGTCGCGCTGGACCAGTAGATAGCGCAAAAACGCCCTCAACGCAACGATGTGGTAGCTCTGGGTGACACGTTGTAGTGGTATGCCATTTCGCGTAGGATAATGTGCCAAATATAGCCTGTACCTTCTGATAAGCTCCAGATTTATATCTTCGGGTTTTATGGCAGAGGAGTTCTCATTGAGCCAGTTGTGGAAACGCAGCAGATAATGTCGATAGCGCCGAATACTAAGAGGTGAACAGCCTTTTTGTATTTCCAGGTATTCTAGAAACTCGTCAATCAGTAAGAACAGGCTCATTTTCGATAATATTTTTAGTAAATCGGAATATGTCGCAAAAGTTACAGTTTCCGACGTCTTCAAATATTAACTTCTTTCCCCTTTTTTTGTCAAGTGACGTGCTGTCTATAAAGCAAGAACAATTCTCGACAAGCATTCATCCTCGCAAAGAGAAAGTTAATGATCAGGGAAAAACGCCAAGGGATGGCTAAGGCTTACCCCTGCTCTACTTCCAAACCGTAGCCCGGAATTACATTCTCTTTAGAGAGCGAACTGATATTAGCGGAGAAATCCTAATTAAAGTTAGCATCTATTGACAGGATATTTGTCACGGGTAATAATTCATAACAACGTGGGAATAAAGGTAAAATTAAAAAGTAAGATAGCAAGAAATGCTATCAAAGCTCTAGTTATACTTCCTCAAACGGTAAGCGAGCGACTCGTTAAAGTGGTTATCGAGAAAATCTGGCGCCAGAAGATAACGAACGTATACCAGATGCTGGGCGCGGTGAAGAGATTTTCAGATATTACCAGTAAGAATTGTCAAGAAAAACTTTTTGAAAACCTTGTTTTTAAGGGTTTGATTGAAAATCAGAAAATCAGAGATGAAATGGCGAGACATGGATTGCCCCCACTGCACACAATTTTGATTTCTCCAACAATGCGATGCAATTTGAATTGTAGTGGTTGCTATTCGATAAAATACCCGAAAAAGGATGATTTGCCATTTGAAATATTTGATAAAGTCATTAGAGAAGGAAAGGAAATGGGAGTCGCATTTTTCACCATTTTGGGAGGGGAACCATTTTTGAGAGATGATTTGTTTTCTCTTTTTGAGAAACACTCCGATGTCTATTTCCAGGTTTTCACCAACTCTACTTTATTAAGTGAAGAGGGGGTTAAGAAATTGGCTGAAATGGGTAATGTGACCACCCAACTTAGCATTGAAGGCTTTGAGGAACGGGACGATAAGAGGAGAGGGAAAGGGCACTTTGAAAAGGTAATGGCAGCTATGGATATTTTGAGTAAGCACGGAGTTCCCTTTGGCTATTCAGTTTGCGTTACAAGGGAAAATATCGAGGAAGTGATGTGCGATGAATTTGTGAAATTGATGATACAGAAGGGGAGTCTTGTTGGCTGGTATTTTCTTTACATGCCAGTCTGCGGCGATAGAACTATTGACCCAATGCCTCTCCCTGAACAAAGAAGATTAATGAAAGAAAGAAGAGATTATATTAGAACTCATTATCCGATTTTAATTATTGATTTCTGGAATGATGCTCCCTATGTCGGTGGCTGCATTTCTGCAAAATATTATTGCCATATTAATAATTTTGGCGATGTCGAGCCTTGCATTTTTACTCATTTCGCACAAACCAACATCAAGAATTGTTCCTTAAAAGAAGCTCTTGGCTGTGAATTATTTAAAGAAATAAGATCCCGGCAGCCATTCAATGAGAATCTTTTCCTCCCCTGCCCACTTAGTGATCATCCCCGTGAAAGTAGAGCTTTCGTCAGAATTCCAGGGGTTTATCCCACTCATCCTCATGCCCTCACCCTGATTGAAGATTTGAAGGACGATTTGGACAAATACTCTCAAGAGGTTCATCGAGTTTACGCTCCAGTCTGGGAGGAATGGGTAAAGCGGAAAAAAGAGAAATAAGAATTTGCTTTATTAGGCTAGCAAATTCTATTAAAAACCAGTTAGCAATATGACCAATAAGTCGATCCAACAAAATGTTGCCAGACTACTAGCTGAACTCCCTGATGATGTTGAACTGGTGGCGGCAGCGAAAACGAGAACTCCTGAGGAAATTCTGGAAGCGGTTAAGGCAGGCATAAAAATTATCGGAGAAAATTATGTCAAGGACGCAAAGGAAGCATATGAAGTGGTGGGCAAGAGAGTAAAATGGCATTTTATTGGAACCCTTCAAAAGCATAATATCAGAAGAAATGTGCTGGAAATATTCGACATGATAGAGACTGTTGATTCTTTTGACATAGCCAGGCAGATTGATAAAAAATGTGCGCAAATTGGTAAAATAATGCCAATATTGATAGAGGTAAACAGTGGCAGGGAGCCCCAGAAATCAGGAGTGCTCCCAGAGGATGTGGAAAAATTAGTAAGAGGAATATCCAGTCTTAGGAATATTAAGATAATGGGCCTTATGACAATGGGGCCTCGTTTTGGGAATGCTGAGGACTCACGACCTTATTTTGTGGAGACCAGAAA
>JAFDHR010000369.1 GCA_019308645.1 Deltaproteobacteria bacterium | reverse complement strand
CCATTGTCATCGATCATGAGGATATTGCTCAGCGGGTGTGTGTGGTAAGTATCAACAAAAGCTGCTACAATCATGGCAGGGTGAAAGGTCCTGGATTTATGATCGATATAACTCTCATCCGTGACAATGCTCTTCTTATTTACAATGTATCTTCTTGTTGGAGCAAAGGTTCCTTTTTAGAAAAGATAATAATGTATTTTTATCCTTGCCAAGCTATTTGAATTGGTCCATCATCTGTTTGAGCAATACTATCTCAATCTCTTTAATCTTCTTTAGATTATAGTCATTGGAGAGGAAAATGGTAGCCTGATTTTCAATAGCAGAGGCAACCTGTAATGCATCTGGGGTTCGTATTCCATATAGTGCCCTTAACTCAGCCCCTTTCTCTGCCACATTGGTATCTATGTTTACCATTTTGAGGTTAGGAAAATTGTTGAGAACAAATTTATAATTTCTTACCGCTTTTAGATTCTGATCTTTTATGGGCTTTACCAGGATCTCTATAAGGGTTATAACCGATGTAACTCCTTTAGCAAGGCCTTTTTCTATATAATAAAAAATAGATTTCAGAAATGGAATATATGGTTTTCTGGCTTCAAGAGAATATATGAAGGGCATGGTATCAAGGCCTACCACCTGGTGTCCTTTGAACAATTTCTTGACCTTGGCATCTATCTCTTCCATGATTCCCTCTCTTTAGTTATGTAGGTATCAGTATCCATATTCATCCAAACATCCTTATGTAACCCTATCATATAATTAGTATAGCTTTTTGGCTTTGGGTAAATAATTAGGCTTCCTTCCTTAACCTCCATCAATAATTCATCTCCCGGACCTATCTCTAAAATTTCTCTCACATGTTTGGGAATTACAACTTGACATTTACTGCTCAATTTAATTCCTACTTCCATTTAACTTTCTCCTTTTTTCTTACTTTTTAGCCAGCAATTTAATTATACTTAGTAGTAAAAACATTGTCAAATGATTTTACCTATCAGAATAATTCATGCTGACCCGTGGGGTTGCCATAGAAAATATTATCTATTTTCTCACAGAGTAAACAATGACTTGTATGAAATTCTAAAGCTGTTTCCGTTACTTAGACATCTTATTCTTAGTAGAATAGTTGATTAATACAAAAAACCGATTAGATAGCTCCAGAGACACAGAGAGAGAAGAGATAAAAGGGTAGAAAGGGTTACAGCCGTTGAGGCAAATTTAACATCTCCTTCCATCTCGCTTGACATTATCACAGAAACCGTGGCAGTTGGCGCTCCCAGCAGGGTTGCAGCCACCTCAATGGAAAATGGATTCACCCCAGCATTGTGGAGTAACACTATTCCCAAGCCAGGAAGAAAGAGAAGTTTGAGGATTGAGGAGGAAAAAAGCCAGTAAAGGCTTTTTGACATCGCTGACATGGATAAGGATGCCCCGATAATTAAAAGCGCCATAGGCAGAGCCATGCCGGAAATAATTTCCAGGAATCTGTTTAAGAAATTAGGCAATTTCAAACCAAAGAAGGAGAAGGTTATTCCAACCAATGCGGAAATAATAATTGGGTTTAGAAAGATGCTCTTGAGTATTGTTATAAATGATTTAATCTTTTTTCTTTTCGTAGCAGAGTAGATATTGAAAGATAGAACAGATAATATGACTTGTGAAATTAGGATAAATGGTGCCAGAAAACTTGCAATTCTAAGGCCATTGTTTCCTAAGGCGTAGAAGACTACGGCAAGACCGATATAGCCAATATTTCCATGCATAGAGGTTTGGACAAAGCTTGCACCCGAGGCAGATCCCAAAGTGGAGAATATCTTGAGCCTGACAAAGACAAGAGAAAATAGCCAGGCAATAAATACAGATAAAGATGAAATGAGTGCAAGGTTCATGTCAAATGTTTCATGAAAAGGTGCACGGGATAACTTGATAAAGAGAAGCGCCGGGATACCTATATAGAATACAAGTCGATTAGCTCCCTTTACAAAGACATCAGGAAAGAAGCCCAATCTTTTGGCCCCTGCACCTAAAAATATTACTAAAAAAACCGGGAGTATGTTTAGAGCTATGTCCATAAATCAAAATAGTGTTTTTTGACTGTATTCAGGTTATCTGAATTATAAGAATGGTCTCAACTTAGCACTATACGGCAGTAGACGTTGTACTTGCTTCTTTTGGCACATATCTTGAGTTCCACGGCGCAAATTTTAACAGAAGCAACATTCCAGGTATGGCAATCAGAGTGCAGGCAATAAAGAAACTTACCCAGCCCATATTTTTAGCAAGAAAGCCTGTTGGAGCTGAGGCCAATACCCTGGGAACACCCATGAGGCTCGTGAGAAGGGCATATTGCGTTGCCGTAAATTTTTTATTGGTAATGCTGGCCATAAATGCCATATAGGCAGCAGTCCCCATACCGCTGCTTAGATTTTCAAAGGCGATTACTCCAGACAGAACAGAAACACTGTGGCCGATCCGCGCAAGAAGGGCGAAGCAGGCAGTCGATATGGCCTGAAGAAAACCAAAAACCCACAGAGAACGATTGATTCCCAGACGGAGCATAAGCACTCCTCCGATTAGGGTACCGGCGATGACGGCCCAGAAACCAAAGAGTTTCACAATTGCACCGATTTCTGTTTTCGAAAACCCAATGTCAAGGTAAAAAGGAATAGTCATGGCGCTTGCCATAGTGTCGCCGATTTTGTAGAGAAGAATGAAGGCCAATATCCATAGGGCACCCCGCCGTTTGAAGTATTCAATCAGAGGATCGACAACAGCCTCTCTTATAGTTCGAGGGGTCCCGTGGGCAATCTTAGGTTCCGGCGCCAGAAGTGTGGTAAGAACGCCGGGCAGGATACATGCTGCCATTATAAGGTAGACCATGGAAAAAGGTATGTAATCAGCCATGATTAGCCCGCCCCCGGAAGCCAGAAGCATTCCTACCCGATATCCATTGACATACAGAGAAGAGCCAAGACCCAGTTCTTGATCAGGAAGATCTTCCCTTC
>JAFDHR010000368.1 GCA_019308645.1 Deltaproteobacteria bacterium | reverse complement strand
ATCAGGGATCGCTCTGGATAGAGCAAGTTGAATACCGGTAACGGGCTTATTTGTTTGTGTCATTGTCCTGATATCTCATACTCATATCTTACTAAACCATATGCTGGATGTCAACCATTATTTCCATTATCAAACATTCCGGGAAGGTATGTTTCAGATTCAATTGCTTTTATATTCCTTTGCAATACATTGAAATATTCTTTTTTAAGCTCAATTAAAATAGTTTTACGATTAAATTTTATTGCCTGATACCCCTCTGAGCCTATTCCGGCAAATGGAGATAACACCGTTTCTCCAGGATTAGAATATAGTTTAATACACCTTTCAATAGTTTCAAGTTGAAGCGGGCAGATATGCTTTTCATCATCAACTCCTCTTGCCTTGCTATATTGGAGCGTATTAGTTTCTGATATACCCGTCCATATTCCATTAGCCCATTCTATCCAGGTTTCATTATCAAGCTCATTGTTTTTTACAGGCATAACTGGAATTAAATTTTCTCCAGGTTTTTTGAATAATAAGATTTGATCAACAAGCGCTGGTCTACTATCTGCTGAGTCCTTTCGCATTTGTACGAATAAAAGAGCCTTGCTATGAGTCCTGATTGCTTGAGCCTGTGGATTTTTCTGAATAAAACACCTCCCATAAAACGTCCAGCCTTCTTTTTTATGAGCCTTGATTACAGCTCCCGGAAAATCTCTTACTCCAATGTAACCATCTTTTTGAGCCATTGCCGGTATATCGCTTACGTGAACGCATGATAATCTTCCGGGCTTAGTTACTCGTAAAACCTGCCGAATCACAAAAACATAATGAGCAATAAATTCATCCCAGTTTTTCGAGTTGCCTAAATCCCGTTGTGTGTCGGTATATGTATACAAATCAGCAAATGGGGGAGAATATACAGATAAGTCTACTGATTTTTCATTAAGCTTTTTTAGCACATCAACGCAATCTCCATTGTAAGCAGTCCAATTATGGCCATAAATTTTATTTTCCTGATATTCAGGAATTGATTGTTTTTTCAATCTTATTTCTCCTTTTTCATAATCTTTTACTTGTTTTATAAGTTCCTGCCTGAGCCTTTTTGCAAGCGCATCTTTTCGTTTAATTTCCTTATAAATAGACATCTCAACATCTGAGATAATAATATAAACATTTACAGGTCTTTCCTGCATATACCGCCATTGTCGCCTGATGCATTGATAGTAGGATTCCCAAGAATAATTCAGCCCAAAAAATACCATATTATGAGCATTTTGGAAATTCATCCCGAATCCCCCGATCTTTGGCTTGGTAACTAAAATATTATATTTTCCATCTTGAAAATCCTCAAACATTTTAGCTTTATATTCAGCAGGGTGATCCCCCTTAACCTCAACAGATCCTTCAATAGCAGAAGATACAATCTGGCTTTCCTTTGATAGCCCAGTCCAAATAATCCATTGTTCTTTTGATCCTTTTATTATCTCTTGTAATTTTCCAAGTCGATTGATAATAGTTTGCTTTCTGATATTAGCGGCATCTTTTAATCCTCGAATATGGCTAAAAAATAACTGTTCTTCTGATTTATAATCAACTGTTACAAAATGAGGATATAAATTTAATGGCGGTAGGATAAACCCATCATCATCATATCCAAGATCCGATGGTTTTATCAAGGCTATAGCCCAGGATGAGAGCCACTGGAAAAAAGCCTGCTCTGCATGATGTTTAACTCGCCATTCTGTACCGCCTTTGTTACTTCCCTTTTTTCTATAGATTTTATTCCCATCTGAAAAAGTAAGCTCTTTATTAGCATTTATAAAAAACATCGCCAGCATTTCAGAAGCTCGGCATATCCCCAGCCATTCAACTTGATTGCCCAATTCGATATAATCATTTGGAGCTGGGGTTGCTGTGCAGCTCAATTTATATTGAACATTCTGACATAATGCAGTTAATTTCTTTTTTGTCTTTCCTCCAATTGCTTTTAAAATACTTGATTCATCTAAAACAACAGCCCTAAATTTGGAAAAATCAAAAATATCAATCATCTCATAATTAGTTATTGATATTAAAGAATTAACTTGATCATGATTTCTGATATAATTAACATCAATATTAATTTTCAACGCCTCTCTTACTGTCTGTTTTGCGACTGATAGCGGGGCGATGATTAAAGTTTTTTCATTTAATAGTCTCGCCCATTCAAGCTGTATGAAAGTTTTCCCAAGTCCCGTATCTAAAAATACCGCTGCTCTGCCTTTTTTAATAGCCCAGAAAGTAACATCTCTTTGAAAATCAAATAATATCGGGTTTATATCTTTTTTATCAACATCTTTGCCATTAAAAGAATGTTTTATTGTTTTGCTTATTAAAAAATCTTCATATTCACTAATTGTAATCTCCTTTTACAAATCTTCGATATTAAATATAATCGGTATACTAGCTTTAAAAGCCTGCGCTATCTCCTCGGCCGTTCCCCCTGAATTTCTCCATCCTGGCAAAACCAACAAGACATCTGAGACTAATAACCAATCTATGCTATATCTGTAATAATCCTCAACATTAAGAGATTCACCATCCCTTAGAGATAACTGAAAGAGAAAGTCAAGCCAGGGGCAGAAGGGCGAATGTCCCATCAATAATATTTGAGTTGATAGCCGGATCCCCCTGCGAATATTATCAAGAACATCTATAACATTATCTGCTGAATAGGGACCGGCTATGTAAATTTTCATATTATTTTAGAGGGCGCAGGTAAAAAAATAGAGGGATATAGAGGTGAAGTTTTTACTAAAACACCCACGCCCTGGTTTGTCATGTTAGAAGGGGAGCTCTTCGTTAATTTCTTCTCCATCCTTCAATTCCTTCGTTTCCTCATCTTTTGGGTAACCTTTACTCTCAGTCTCAGTCTCTAAGCTCAATTTATATTGTTTAACTAGCTCACTAAAGACTTTAGCCAGCTTATCATCCGGGATCTGTTCGGGCTTTGCATAACCAGCAATATCAAGAGTTAATTCAAAGTC
>JAFDHR010000367.1 GCA_019308645.1 Deltaproteobacteria bacterium | reverse complement strand
AGCCACAAGGTTCCATAGGTTTTGTTTTCTTCGGCAAGCAAAGGCAGTTCGAGTTTTAAAAGACTTTCCCCGGTAACATCATTTACACTATCAAACCCTTCCCTTGCCCAAACCAGCTTCTCTTGTTCTCTCTTTTCGGTTTGCCCTTCCTTTTGCCCTGAGCCTTGAGCCATGAGCCCTATGTCTTTAATATTCATCTCCGCCATATCAAACTTTAGCCTGTTCAGGGCTTTGCACACCTTCAACCAGGCCTCATTCAAATCCGCAGAGCGACTTATTTCAAGCTGAAGGTTAAGAAAGCTGCGCCTTTCATGGCTTATGCCTACCTCGTCCGTCACATCTTTGAGCCAGCCGAAAACCTTATCTATTGCAAAGTATTCGAAATATCCCAGCTTCCGAAGGCCTAAAATAACAGCCGCACCCAGAAGAAGCAGGATCAGGGCCGCACGCTCGTCCCTGGCATGGACCATGAGGATGGCCACGATTCCCGTGGCAATCGTGATCCCGTATATGGTCACAACGGCCAGGCGCTGGGAAAAGCCTAATTTCAAAAGCCGGTGGTGAAGATGCTCGCCGTCCGGGCTGAACATTCTCCGACCTAACAGAAAGCGGCGAAGCGGTGACCAGACAGTATCCAGAATAGGAACACCGAGGGCGATAATGGGTATGAGAATGGCCACCGCGGCCTGACCCTTAATAGACCCCATAATACAGAGGGCGGCCAGCATATAACCCAGAAAATAACTCCCGCAATCACCTAAAAAAACAGACGCAGGATTGAAGTTGTAACGCAGGAAACCAAGAGTTGCTCCGCCCAAGGCAGCAAACCCCATTGCCACGAGGAACCTATCACCGGTCATGGAAAGCACCAAAAGGACCAGGGACACGAAAAAGGTCACACCCGCGGCCAGCCCGTCAAGACCATCAGTGAGATTGACCGCATTAATGATCAAAAGAAACCATAAAACCGTTGCCGGTATGGAGAACCACCCTAAATCCAATGCCCCGCCAAAGGGATTTGAAAGCCCTCCAATCTGGATCCCGCCAAGATACGCAATCAGGGCGGCAATTGTCTGTATTAAAAACTTGATCCTTGGTCTCAGTGGCTTAATATCATCCCACAGTCCCAGCCCAAACACCAATAAAGCGCCAATGATAAAAGCAACCATCTGGTTATCCAGCATGAGAAGATCCAAGATATTGGTCGAGTAAAACAGGGGGAGCAGAAAAGGCAGGAAAAAGGCTAATATAATCGCTACGCCTCCGATCCGCGGTATCGGGGCAGTATGAACCTTCCTGACCGCAGGCATGTCCACAATGTTGTGCTTTACGGCAAACCGCGCCACAAGTGGTGTCAACACCAGGGCAAAAAACAGTGCAAGGCAGAATATGGCAATAATCGTTGTCATTTGTCTTTTGACAGGATTAAGTAAATCCTGTTAATCCTGTCTAATTCCTTTCGACTTTATTAGATACCTTCTCATTAATATCAGCAATAGCCCCATAATTAGTCGTATAGGACGATACAAATAATGCAAAAACCAAAGCTGTGCGGGTAATGGCAATTTCCTCCACTCTTCCACGGTAGGGCTGAAAATAAGATAGGATGCATAACGAATCTTCTCTTCAAGACTGTCCCTCACTTCCATATGATACCATGAAAAACGAGAACTTATACCCCCAGGAACATAGTCCAGCTCTTTAAAAAGCTTCGCATAAACTTTTTCGGCAAGTTTTGGTACCTTAGAATCACTTTCAATCCTATCAAGTATTTTTCCCGGAAGAACAGCACCAAATAAATCACGAGCCATGAAAAGGCCAAAAAGAAGAATGCGCTCACACCGTATTTGTTTAGAAATCCAAGTGACTAATGTCCAATCCATATCCGGACGGGAATGAATCAACGCAGCCACGCAGGAGATCTGCTCAAGATTCATCCAACCATCCTTGGTTCCATGGATACAAAGATACAAAACCAAATCTTCTGCTGAAAGACTCTGTACTTCCCTCCCCATAATTGTGGCTATCTCAAGACGGTTTATAACATGGTCGAAATCAAATGGAACAGTTGAATACCTTCCTGACATCTCCCAGTGAAGTTCTGCCAGGATCCGACCACCATCACTGCTAAGCGTGAGGTTGTCTTCAGTATTGAATAAAGCGTTATATTTTTTAGAGTCTAATTTTATTTCAGGGACATACCCATGGGAACAGATCAAGTTAATTGCCCGGAGCACTTCGCCCTGAGAGACCAAAATATCCAGGTCAGCAAATTGTCGTAAGCTGATGTCCCCATAAACGGATTCGGCAAGTACAGGACCTTTGAAAGGTATGGCAATGATACCATTTTCCTTTAGCAAATTCAGAAGCTTTAAGACTTGACCGGAAAGAAACAGATTGCGCGAGGAATTAATTAAAAAATAGTGCCGGAGTTTTGCCAGAATATCATCAGGTACATTCTGCGGGCACGTTGTCTTCAGATTCTGGTACAAAAGGGGCATTACCCTTTGCCGAATGGAGGCCTTTACAATATATTCCCAGTCAATGTTGTTCTGAACCAGTGAATGAATACGATCCGCATTTTCCTGATCTAATTGAGTGCGGGCACAGCAAACAAGAAGTTCATTTTCCGGCTTATCCCTGAATGACATCAATACGTTCTGCTTTATCTCTGCACTTTGGTGGGAAGACTCTGTGGGCTCTGTAGATTGTACTTACATCGCCGGTCCAATAGTTTTGTATGTTCTTTCAGGTGCCATTCCCAATCTGTGTTAATCCGCGTAATCTGCGGACTAATACATCCAGAATTCGTTCCGAAGCTTTTCCATCCCAGTACTGAGGTACCCTGCCTTTCTTAACAACACTTTTCCTAAATGACTCATAAGCAGCTATAATTCCGGAATATGTCGTACCTACTAATGTATTAGTTCCCTCTTCTACTGTAACCGGTCTTTCCGTATTTTCACGAATCGTAAAACAGGGAACACCGAGAGCAGTTGTCTCCTCCTGCAAGCCGCCG
>JAFDHR010000366.1 GCA_019308645.1 Deltaproteobacteria bacterium | reverse complement strand
GGGGGGATGTGAGGAGATGGAGAGTACACAGAGAGAAAAAAATTTTCGGCAGGGTATTAGAAAATAGGGCTGAGGCAAATAAATACTTTTTCGAACAGGCTTTATCCAAAATTGTTCGGGACCCTTTTCATTATTTGTATCTCTGTTTGAAACGGTTAATAACTGTCTGGTATCTGGAATATTCAGTGGCAAAAACCGTTGTATACTTTTTTATCCAGATGACATTGCTTTTATTGGCCGGTGTTGGTGTATGGATAAGTAGACAAAATAAAAAATATTTGAGTCTCTTTTTGATCTTTATAATATATTTTGAATTAATTCATTCCTTCGTTCCTTTAGTAATCATTAGATATATGTTACCAGTTATGCCAATAGTCCTGGTATTGGCGTCCATGCCCTTTTATGTGGGGAGTAAATATTTAAGGAAAAAGGTTTAGTCACCTTATTCAGATATGTTGGCCCTGCTTCATAACAGTGATAACGATGAAGTATTTAACGGGAATCCACAAATAACTTAATAAGGAGGGAGAAACCTTATCCTGGCAACAAATTATGCTTGGGTCTCATAGTGGCCATACTCTTGGGAATCAAAAGGTTTGAAAATATCAAGGCAAAGCTTCATACAGAAACCAAGCTAGCTAATCTCATTGGCTTGGAGAGATTTTTCGGGGTTACTACTGCACGAAATTTCATCAATCACCGATTTTCATTCAGATAATCATAGTACCATTATGAGATCGTTCCCTGCAGGTATCGTATTTTTGTTCCTGCCCATGATAGTTGATTATTCTGGCGTATCCAAGGCACTTCAAAAAGTATCGGTAAGTGTGTTTTCTTTTTAAGGTGAACCACGATCTGGTTTCTGTTGATTTTTATTCTTGCTCCGGTTTCAAGAAATTTCCGGTTGATTGTTGCTACCGTGCAATGCTCGAATCCTGGCAAATTGTTGGCTAAGATATGATAAAGATTATGAGCCAAAAGTGATAATGTTAAATCAAAATCAACTTTAACTACAATTGAAGATGAAGGATTGTTTAGATTGAAAAATACTATTTGCTCGGCTATCTCCTGCTCGACTAGCCACCTGCGAGCATATTTCTTGACGACATCGCACACATCAATATCAAAGTCATTTGTGATGAGGAATGTTGGTTTTTGTCTTCCATGATCGGTCAGGATAACCTGCCGCACCTCTTCCTCATAATGACGCAATTTGCATTTTCCATCATGTGCCCGTATTTTTTGGTACTTCCCCTTGGAACGTTCAATACTAACCTTCTGCCATTCTTCCTCTGAGATTTCTTCGACTTTCCTGATGAGATTCTTGCTCCGACGGCGAATAGTCAGAAATTTAATTTTTTCTCTGCTTTGGTTCAATTTATTGAGATTCTTATATGTTGTGAATTTTGAATCGAAGATAAGCATCTTGGGCACTGTACCACGCCCTTTTTTCCAAAAGTCTACAAAGTCTAAGACTGCATTGTTCTGATCACGGTGCTTGATCTCAGCATTGGTATAGGACAGATTACCGGTTGAAGGATCTTGAACAATTAAAGATAGAATACTCTTCATGGCCTTTGAACGTGCCCCTGCCCAATTTCTTTCAAGAACACTTACATCACCCCAGTGAGGGATAGCCTTAAAATCGAGGTTAAATTCCCCATTCTCCAGTTCTTCGTCACGGAAAATGCGGCTAAGTTGGATAAGAAAATTGCGATTCTGTGCACGGGTTACTCTGTAAGAATAGGTAGACAAAGTGGTGGCCTTAGGGAGCACATTGAGGCCGGCAAACAAACCAAGAGCACGATCCATGTTCCACTTGGTATCATGGGACCAACGTATACCACCCATAAGTTTGAGAGCTAAAAAAGAGAGCACTGATTGGACATCACTTATTTCGGCTGTGCCGGGAAATCCTGCTTTTTGTATCGCATTGACGATACCAAGATTTTCTAAAAGTGGTAAAAATATAAGTGGCCCAGCTCCCATCTCTGTGGAAAATTCTTCATCCCTTAACTCAAGGGAAATACTCTTGGGTGCTTCGAGCTTGGATGGTAGGGCAATGGCGAGTCTCTCTCGGCGAGTTCTCTTTGGTAAAGGGGCGAATCCCTCAGATTTGAGTATTTGGTCAATGGTATCAAGCGAGATCTTTATCTCTTCTGACTCAAGACTCACTTTTATATCGGCAATGGAATAATTCTGCTTACGTAGAGCAACAATACATCTGATGATCTCATCCTTTGTGGTTCGTTTTTTAGGACCAGGCTTTGGTGTAGAGAAAAACGGATCGATTCCCCTACGTAATCTTTGTGCAAATTCTACTCGTAGTTTTTTGAAATACAGTAACGAGATACCAAATCGAGTGGCGACTTCAGCTGCACGAAGCCCTTCATGATAAAAGGCTCTTAAGGCCTCATAGTGTTTTTGAATAGGTGTTGCTGGTCTATAAAAGTAGTCATGCGTATCCATAAAATGGATACTACATTTACCTGAATGATAAGTCAATAGTAAAATGTTATTTTAGAGAGATATATCCTCAAATGACATAGAATGGCACCAAAATTGGGCATAAACTGGACAATAAATGACTAAATATGCTAATATTGATGGATGATAACCTCGTGCCTAAAATATATCAATCAGGTAATTATGGTAGCCACTTTAATGCAGAGGGGGCCATTGTCAACATAAAAAAGCGGAGATAGACATATTTCAACAGATAGAATTTTGACAAAAGTTACCCAAAAACTCCTGTAATTACAATAGACTATCTTCCAAAAAACGAAAACACGATTTTTATGGATATAGAGGCCTGACTGAAGATTAAGAAAAGTGTGTGGAGAAAAAGGTACCTTAATTTTCGGAATGAAAATCCATGATTATAAAACTTCACATCACCTCCTCTCGGCAAACACAACTTCAACAGTAGTTTAAGAGATAACAGTATATGACATTGTTCTATTTCAGTACCAATGCGGATTTAGCGATTTTTTGCTTGTAAGACCCCTTTTTTATTCACGTAGTAACCAAATGCCGA
>JAFDHR010000365.1 GCA_019308645.1 Deltaproteobacteria bacterium | reverse complement strand
CTGGCACGTGATCTTATGTCTTTATCAGTGAAATAGCTATATTAAATGCAATGCGGAGTTACAATTTCTCTAAATTATCTTATCTCCCACAGTTGCTTTTACGTAAAACATGCAGAAGAGCTTTTCCCTGCAAGTCTATAGTTTTGTTTTCCTTGAATGGCTTCAAATGGACATAGCCATCTTTCATGAGTTTCTTTAATGCTAAGACAGGAATGGAAGCACCTTCACTATTTATTTCTTTATGATCATTCTTACCGGAGGTATGATCTTCAATTTTCAATAAGCAAAAGTCTCTTTTTTAATACTTTATGATATCCCTTGCTACAAATAGTGTCCCTACCTTACCCTTTCGCTATCCTCCAGAGTAATTTCTAGAGGCAATAGCAAGCCCTCTTCAAAGGTATCTTAGTCGATATTTCTCTCAGCGCAACATATGTCGCCTAAAATCACCAAAGGTTTTATCATTTTGCTATGTCCTCTGGTTCATTTTTGCTGTAGTTTTTAATTGCTTTCTTAATAAATTCTTGAATATATGTGCCTCTGCTTTTTATAAATTGGTCAAGCTCGTCTCGAATTTCATATGGCAGCCACAGATAAAACCTCACACTTGCAGTATTCAACAAAACTTCTTCAATATTTAGAGAAAACCTCAATTTCCCATTTTTAAGGTATGCCCTGATTGCATCCAATAGCAAATCTCGAACTGATATATTCTTTTGTCTTGCCAGGCTCTGTAGTTCATCATACTCACCTTTTGAAAGATCTCCCTGGTAAATCCTCGCATGCGTGTCTCTAGTAAGCATTTTCAATTATCATAGATCCTTTTTTCGCTAGGCTATAGTAAGATGTTAAGGCATATCCTTACATATGTGCAGCTCGAGAATTATCGTCGTCACTTCCTAATTGACAAGTCCATCAAATCACTATGAGATATTGATTAAAGCTTATTCGCTGCGAACCGAGATTTTCTTGATTCGCTCGCGGGCAGCAGGTGACTTGGGCAGCTTGACAACCAGGACACCATCCTTAAAAGAGGCATCCACTCTCTCTGATTCTACTTCACAGGGCAGATAAAAACTTCTCTGAAAAGATCCATAAGAGCGCTCTAATGTATAATAACCTCTTTGCTTCTTCTCCTCCTGCTCTTTCTTTTCACCGCGAATCGTTATCCTGTCGTCAGTTACTGAAACATCGATATTGTCCTTGTCCACTCCTGGCAGCTCTGCTGTTACACGTATCTCTTCATCGGTCTCGCTCATATCCCCAAGAGGCCAGTCTGCGCCTCCAATGTCTGTCGTCAATCCCCAGAGTCTTCGCCGCTCTGCCACAGGAAATCTGAAACTCCTGAAGAAATCTTCAAAGAGGCGATCAGTGGCCTTGCGAAGCTCCAAGAAAGGCTGCTCCCATGCCTCGGGCTGAAACTCGGGATACCTGTCAGCACGTACAGGTATTCGACTTTTTTTCTCTCTTTTGGGAATGAGTTCTTTAACTTTTTCTGAGAGTTTTTTTACCTCCTGAGTTAGTTCTTCTGCAGACTCACGCATTTCATGCCCTGATCCCTTAAGTCTCTCTTTAACCTTTTTTGTGAGCTCCGTTATTTCCTGTTTGAGATTATCAATGGCCTCTTTTATCTCTTTGCTTGCCTCATCAAGCTTCTCCTTTGCTTTCTCAGATACAGCCATGATACTAACCTCCTTCATAATTATTGATCTTTCATATACTTCCTCTTTGGGTGTGCATTTAAACCACAGAGCGCCTCGCCAAATCAAATGTTCTATTGCTCTCTTTTAGTTCTCAAGGCGCTCATATGGTATTATGGGTTAAATGATTACTGCAACACCCCTCTTATATCACCATTTATATAAATCCCTTTCTTATTTTGTCTTAACAGCTATCTTGCGAGGTGTTGGAGCTTCCACCTTCGGGAGTCTCAACCGAAGGACTCCATCCTTCAGTACAGCATCTATTTTTGACTGATCTATGACCTGTGAAAGAGTGAACTGTCTATAGTATTTGCCTGTGCGGTATTCCCTCATAATATCAACCTCATCGTCCCTTTCGGGTGAGTTTACATCACCGTCCAGGGTAAGAATGTTCTCATGAAGGTCAATGCTCAGAGCTTTGGATGTAACGCCTGGCATATCAGCTAACAATGTGATCTCTTTATCGGTTTCAAAGATATCTACTGCCGGCGTGAAGACCACACCCGGCCTTGTCTGTTCAGCTTGCGATGTCACTTCTGCTTTCTCTTTTGCCTGAAGGGCTTTTCTTTCCGTATCTGTCATCGTATATCCCTCCTTTCATCGTGACTATTACGATGCTTTGACAGCAATTTGTTTAGGTTTTGATTCTTCCGCCTTGGGGAGGACCACTGTGAGAATCCCATCAGCACAGCGAGCTTCAACCTTGCCTGTATTTACTTGAGACGGCAGGCTGATGATCCGACTGAATTTCCCTGCTTCCCGTTCTCTTCGATGATACTGGGCATTCTCTTCTTCAATAGGGAGTTTCCTCTCACCAGAAATAGAAAGGGTATCCCCTGTCACAGAGATATCCAGTTCATCAGCCTTAAGTCCGGGAAGTTCAGCGCGAACATGGTAACTATTCTTATCCTCAGTAACATTCATCAAAGGAAACACACCGGATGTTGGCTCCCTCCATAGCCCTCGTGCAAAACCTTGAGTAAGCGAGTCCATCTGCCTCCTGATCCTTTCTAGTTCTTCAAATGGGCTCGTCCAGCCTCGTGTGGGCCAATCAGAAATTCTTCTCAACAACATTGTTCATTCCTCCTTTCTTGGGTGGTTACGTTATTTGCATTAAATGTAAAAAGCCCTAATAACAGCTTCCCAAAAATCCAGAACATGCAACCTTGATAAACCATTTTCAGAGCTCTTTTAAGATCCACCAATCGATGGATATCTTTGAGAAAAAAATAATCCCTATTTTGAGCTTGTCAAGGGGATCGAAAAATTCTCAATAAGTCTCTCCAAAATAAGATTGATTATCACTTAATAAAAAAGACCATATCTGTCCGGCTAAAGGAT
>JAFDHR010000364.1 GCA_019308645.1 Deltaproteobacteria bacterium | reverse complement strand
GTTCCCATTGGGACCCCGCTATGCGGGATTTTAAGCGATTCTCTCCAAAGAATATTTCTCAGCGTTCTTAGCGTCTCTAACGATCCCGATAAATCGGGGGAGTGGGCGGTGAATAAATAAAATCCTGAACATCCCGTCTATCCTGTCTAAAAAATGAGATTTCCTGCTATACTATCAAGATAAAAATATTTGCTCAATTAACCCTATTTGGGGGTGGCTCTCCTTTAAAAAATGCTATTATATTATCAGCAGCAATCGTTGCCATCCTTTCCCTGACCTCAGTAGCTGCACTACCTATGTGGGGAAGAAGTACAACATTATCTAATTTGATGAGATCTGGATGGACTTCTGGTTCAAATTCATAGACATCTAAACCGGCGCCGGCTATCCATCCCTGTTTAAGGGCGTAGGCAAGATCTCCCTCCTTGACTAATGGTCCCCGGGCTGCATTAATAAGAAAGGCCTCTTTTTTCATCTTCATGAATTCTGTTTTAGTAAATTTATGGTAGGTCTCTGTGATAAGTGGTGCATGGATCGAAATAAAGTCAGATTCTTTCAGCAGTTCATCAAAAGAGACATAATGAGCAGAAAAGTTAATAGATCTCTTCGCAATGTGTATTGGGTCATTGTAAATTATCTTCAAACCACAGGTAACAGCCCTTTTAGCTATGGCCTTTCCAATTCGGCCCATGCCGTAGATTCCGAGCACCTTATTTTGTAGCTCAACGCCCAAAAAGAAGGTTGGATAGAACCCTTTAAATTCTCCTTTCCTGACTAATCTATCACCTTCAACAATACGTCTGGCCACACAAAGAATAAGTGCCATAGCAATATCTGCTGTTGCTTCTGTTAAAATATCAGGTGTGTTGGTGACGACAATACCTTTTTCCCTGGCATATTCAATATCGATATTATTAAAGCCCACTGCGTAATTCGCTATTATTTTGATTGTTGTGAGGTGATCGATGATGTCTTTGTTTAGATTGTTTGTAACCATAGAAATTAGTCCCTGAGCGCCAGTTGCCATCTTTATTATTTCATCCTGGGTTACATCTCGATCAAAAGGAGAGACTTCTACATCGAAAATCTCTTTAAGCTTTTCTACGCCTGTCTCAGGTATTTTTCTCGTAATAAGAATTTTCTTTCTACCCATATTTTATCCTAACCTAACAGGTTCTTTTTCTCGTAATAAGAATTTTCTTTCTACCCATATTTTATCCTAACCTAACAGGTTCTCATTCTCATACTATTACTTTAGCACACCTTAGACACTTTATGTCACTTCAAACTTGTTTTCACATATGGCAATAGATTTTCTACCGGGAAATAACAGATTTTATAATGTAGTAATAGCCTTAATTAGTGCCTGAACGAAAAGCCGGTTCAGGCACGATTTTGGATTTTAGATTGCGGATTTTGGATTAAAAAACAAAGCAATTTCAAAGCATTGAAGATTTAAGGCCAAAACTTGAAAACTATATTTCGAGGTTTTCGTTCAGACACTAATTAGTATCATCAAACACTTTCCCCGGGTCTGTACGCAGCCTATCTAATTTTGTCTCAAAACCAGATCCTAAATCAACACCCATTTGCTGCGCCCTCTTTTTTGCCTGGAGCCCAATGTTTCTGGTATCTTTATAAAATGCATCATCTTTTGGAGAGTTTGGCTTGAATGTGGATAATCGATCTTGCTCTGAGACATGGTAGGCAACCCTTGATACCAATTTTTTTAAATCTCCCCCCTTACATCCTGGACACCTTACATCCGCCTCATCTTCTTTTTTTAACACCAGATGCTGAAATTCTCTGCCGCATGCCTGGCATTGGTATTCATAGAGTGGCAACTCTTACCTCCTGTAAATAAAACTAGTTTGTTATAGTTTCTGAGAAAATATTTTCAGGGCTTTTCAATAAAATATTTTCTGCTATAGTATATAGGAATATAAAATTATTATCATCTTAAAAAATTATACTCAGCCACCAAGGCACAAAGACCCAAAGAGGAGATAAATATAAATTAAATAACGGAGCTATAATAAAGAATAATTCTATAGTCTTGGTGTCTTGGTGTCTTTGTGGCAAGATACCAGTTACAAAAAATTAAGGTAAATAGATATGCAGCTAAATGATGAATTATATGCCTTTCCATGGAGGTCTTTAACAGAAAATAACTGTAACAGTTTTCTCATTGATGGCCCCTTCAAAATCCTCATTGATCCCGGTCATCAACATCTCTTTCCTGAATTACGGCGTTCATTAGACTCTATCAATGTCAGAATCGAAGACATTGACCTAATAATTGCTACCCATATGCATCCCGATCATATAGAGGCAGTCCAGTCCTTTTCATCCTTATCAACTATGGTAGCAATACATGAAACAGAATATCGTTATTTTCGCCAAAAGGCTGCATCCTTTCATGATTTTACTATTGAGCCCGATTTTTTCCTTACGGAAGGAATGTTAAAAGCAGGGGCTGTAGAACTTGAGGTTATTCACAGCCCAGGTCATTCACCTGGCTCGATCTGTCTGTACTGGCCTTCTCATAAGGCCCTCTTTGCCGGTGATGTTATCTTTGAACAGGGAGTGGGTCGCACAGATTTGCCTGGTGGGAATGGTGAACAGCTAAAAAAGAGTATCGGTCGTTTATCCTCTCTCGATCTTGAGCTTTTACTTCCAGGACACGGTGACATCATCAGAGGGCGAGAAAATATAGAGAGGAATTTCTCACTCGTTGAAAATATTTATTTTGGGTTTTTGTAAAGGATTGGTAACTATTAGGAGCCACCAAGGCACAAAGACCCAAAGAGGAGATAAATATAAATTAAATAACGGAGCTATAATAAAGAATTCTATAGTCTTGGTGCCTGCCCGCCATCCGGCAGGCGGGTCTTGGTGCCTTTGTGGCAAGATACCTGAGTATCTACGGATTGTTATTTATTCTCTATCGTCTGGAGCTGTTCCTGGTACCTCTCTCGCAAGGTTTTAAGGAATTCATTCCACTCTGGGATATTGTCCAGATTGGGCACAACAGCAGAACCGGACACACCACTCTCTTTTAAAGTCATAAGAGACTTTTCAGTAAAGGCTTTTTTGGTGCCCTCCTTCTCTAAGTTGTATTCTTTCTGAAGATTATTCAGGGAGGTTATATCACAACTGGCGACTTCACTGAGAGCAGACACAACCAATGAGTTGTCGCTGTCCAGGTCGAAACGAGAGAAGAGATATTTTTTAAGAAAATTATATGCAAATTCACGATCATTACTGGCAATTTTTTCCATCTCATCCTTGAGACGACTCACAGGAAAGAAGTTATCCAGATATCTGTTACAGAGACCCTGCACTTTTTTATCAATTTTTTCATGCGCGAGGCTCAGTTTTTCCTCATCACTCAGGGTGAGATTTCATGTTTTTTCAAAAACAAGATCGAGGGTGCTTTTTATCTCTCCCAAAATACTACCTCGTAGTTAATGTTCTGTGCCTCGGGGCTCCTTAAATGTATACCAATAATCTCAAGAGGCATTATTTTCAAAGGCTTCTCAATCGTTATCCTCTGAGAAGTTTTTGATCATCATTTCCCCTAATTGCTTAGATCGCTTTGTGGCTGCCTCAACAGCATTGATAAGAGTCGTTCGAAGGCCACCCTGCTCTAATGTATGGAGGCCGGCTATGGCTGTTCCACCGGGTGAAGTAACCTTATCCTTTAATTTTCCGGGGTGCTCGTGAGTCTCCATCAATAATTTTGCAGCCCCCAATACAGTTTGGCCTGAAAGGAAAAGAGCATCTTCTCTTGAAAGCCCCATTTTTACCCCGGCATCAGCGAGGGCGTCTACAATCAGAAAGATGTATGCAGGGCCACTACCGCTTAACCCTGTGATGGCATCCATGAGATTCCCTTCGATGATAACGCTTTCCCCTACAGAATCAAAGATGGCCTTAGTTAGCTTAAGATCATCTTTTAGGGCATGCTTTCCTGGTGCAATGGCAGCGGCACCCTCCTTAACAGATGCAGCGATATTAGGCATGACCCGAATAAGACGCAGGTCTTTGTTGAGACACGTCTCTATGGCGGCTAAGGGAACTCCGGCGGCAATGGAGATAATGATTTTGGACATATCCAGGCAGTCAGCTGTTTCCTTTAGTATTGATGCCATGATCTGCGGTTTGATCGCGTAGATAACAATTTCCGATGCCTTAACCACATCGAGATTGTTTTTTGCTGTGACTACGCCATATGCTTCCTTGATAGATTTAAGTTTATCCTTACGAATATCTGAGCACGTGATGTTTTCAGGAATAGACGAGCGGGAATGAACAAGCCCACTGATAAGAGCCTCCCCCATATTTCCTGTTCCGATTATCCCGATTTTTTTGTCTTTTAACATGGT
>JAFDHR010000363.1 GCA_019308645.1 Deltaproteobacteria bacterium | reverse complement strand
TTCCTCTGTTTAGTCCTATATCTCAACAATGATTGCCCTGCTTTTCTGAGGTCTTCCCGGTCAAATGTATGATAGCCTTCATGGGCCGTTCGTCCGTTTGAGTGACCGTGCCATACTCGATTGACTGATGGATCAACCTTTGCCTTTCTCATGTCGGTAACAGATCCATGCCTCAGATCGTGGAAGACAAACCCGTTTTTCACGTCCCGGCCATAGGGTATCTTCGCATTTTTGCAAGCTGTACGCAATGCTCTACTGATATTTTTCAAATGCTGGCCCTTGTATTGAAAGACATGATTATCCTCATCAATCTTTCTCGGCCCGCTATTGGCCTTTAGGAAATCATACAGAGGGTCAATGATATATATCTCGCGCGGCTTCGGTTTCTGTCTCCTGCGGTGACTAACCGTGAAATGAATGATACGGTTTTTAAGGTCTATTCTATCCCAAGTCAAGCCTAAAATATCATTTTCCCTTAGTCCCGTCCAGTATCCTGCAAGTAACACCCCTTTAAAATGAGGCGCGGCATGCTTATGCATTTCGTCAAACTCCTGAACGGTAAGCACCCTGTCTCTGGCATTGTCGCCAACTGACATAGTTTTTTTGACAGCTTTGAAATTCCTTAATGTGTCTGAACTGACAAGACGGTTTTCAAAGGCCCAGTTAATGACAGTCTTCCCTACTCCTATAATGTCGTCAATATAGGAATCTGCAAGACCCTCTTTTTCACACCTGGCCCGGTAGTTTGTAAGGTCTCTGGGTTGAATATCAGCAACAATTTTATCACCTACCGCTGTATAGAGTTTGTTCAATCGCTGGCCTATTATCCTATACGATGCAGCGCCTTTGATGTCTTCCTGGTCAAGATATTGCTCTGATAATTCCTGAAACGTGATTTCCGTATCCGGCGGCATGTCAAAAAGCTTTTTCTCTCTCTTGTTGGTTCTCACTTTACCTGCTACATCGCGGGCGTCCTCAATAGAATATCCGTCACAATCGTCATAGGAATCTACTGAGACCCATTTTTGCTTTCCACCTGGCAGTCGATAATGAATCCAATACTTAACCCTTTTGGAATCTTTGGCTTTTTTAATGTCCTCGCCACACTTACAGAGTTTATGCTTAATGCTTTGCTTCCTGTGGCATGCTGGGCACTCTGCTAAAATTGCCATGATTAATCTCCTTTCCTATGAAATAGAAAACCGCTCAGATGTACTCTCGGCCCGCAAGCAAGCCGCCCCATGAGTCGCCTCAATGAGGTATCTGAACGGTCTATGTTTTGTTTTAGCTGTCACTTGCTTACGGTTTAGAGGTTGTTATTGATATAAGTTATATAAGTGATATCAGTTTGTCAAGAAATATTTTTTATGCCGAATATGACATATTGATTTTTCTCAAATTATGGTTTATCAATAGCTTTATGACTACAGATAAACCAAGAGTCCTGCTCACCATTGGCAAAGACCTATTAGAAAAGATTGAAGATTTCCGATTTAGCAATCGTATCAATTCAAGATCTAAAGCCATACGGCGCCTGATAGAAGAAGCCCTTAAAAAGTATGAAAAGAAGCCCAAGAAATAACACTTAATCAAGTCTTGTTATTGTAAGGAGATTATGATGAAAAAATATATTACCTTTATTTTCTTGTTTTTCTTTTCTCTCGTCCTATTTGTTTCTACTGGGTGCGAAACCACACCAGTTAGACTGTCACCTTTACCAGGAGAGCCAGTAGCTCATCTCCCCAAAATGATGGTTGGAGACACTTGGGTATTAACAGATTGGAGTAGAAAACATGGTATAGACACATATACTGCAAAAATAGTATCCGTTGAGCCAGATGGCAGTTTCACTGTAGAAACTAAAGGCGAAAAAAGCAAAAAGACTCAAATGCTTAATTATGATAACAGGGCTCGGCAGATTAACCCTCCAAGTAAGGCGAACCGCCATGATTTCCCTCTGTTCGTTGGTAAGAAATGGTCTGATAAATATTACGGAAAATCAATCGATGGCAGTTATTATCACTATGAGAATGATTATATTGTTAAAAAGTATGAAACAGTTGTCACAAAAGCAGGTACCTTTAAGGCCTTTAAAATCTTTCAACGGCCGTACCTTGTAGAGACTGGCTCGACGGCTACAAATGAATATTGGTATTCACCAGAGGTTAAATTTGTCGTAAAGGCAAAGCCTTCTTGGAAAACAGGACGAGAATTGCTAAGTTATCAATTAGCAAGTGTTGATAAAACACCGCCTGTCATTGAGATCAGTTCTCCCAAGATGGGACGTGGCATTACAATTGTGAAAAGAGCTGAAGGAAAAATTGCAGGCACCGCTAAAGATGACAGTGATATCAAATGGCTAAAGATTAATAACAAAGAAGTCCCATTAAATGAATTAGGTAAGTTTTCTTATGCAGCCCATTTGTCAAATGGAGAGAACGTTTTTGAAGTAAAAGCATCTGATGTACATGGTAACGAGACCTTAAAAACTGTGGCCATGAGATATGATGCCCCTAAAATTTTAACTATATACAAAGAAAAATCAGAGACTCCTTTGCGCAAGCCTTCTTGTTGGGTCCTTTCAGCTGGTATCTCCCAATACAAAGACAACAACTTATCTCTAAAATATGCTCATAATGATGCAATATCAATAGCACATACTATGAAAGATCAGGAGGGGAAACTATTCTCTGAGGTTTTTGTCAAAACTCTTGTAAATGAAAAATGTACAAGAGGTAATATTATGGAAAATCTTGCAGATCATTTAGGGATGGCTGGCCCTGATGATGTTGCTTTTATTTTTATCGCTGGCCACGGGGTCAAACATAAGCAAACAGGTTCATATTATTTTTTAACATATAATGCAAATAGTAAAAATGTCATTTATGAAGGCCTGAGATGGTCAGATTTTGAAGAGGCTTTGAAGATATTAGCAACCAATGTTAACAAGGTTGTCTTGGTATTAGATACCTGTCATGCTGGGTCGATGAAAGCTTATATGCGAGGTGTCGAATGGGGCGAGGACCTATCAGTTGTTCTTAAACAGTCTAGCGG
>JAFDHR010000362.1 GCA_019308645.1 Deltaproteobacteria bacterium | reverse complement strand
AAATTAGACTGGAGATAAACAGTGACAAGTTCGTAAAAAGTCGTCACTCCGGTGAAAACCGGAGACCAGATGGCCTGTAACTGCCTGAAAAGACTGGATTCCGGCTTTCGCCGGAATGACGGAAAATGGTATTTTTGGACTTTTTACGAGTCCATCAACATTTAGTAACTTAGAAGGTTGTCAGGTTTCCCGATAAATCGGGATTCATCGTTCACGGTTTGTCAGTCTACATTATTCATCGCTCTCTAACCTTGATACAATCGGGGCGGGCAGGCGTGAACATTGGAACTTTGAACCTGGGTAGTTACAACATTTATTTTTAAATTATGTCAAGGAAAAATTCCCAACAATTGGGTTATTTTTACTCAATAGGGGTAACAATCTTTATCTCTGCCTTTTGTTTTATGGATTGAAGCCAGGCATTAAATATCCTTCTGTCTTTTGTTAAAAGAAGCATTTGCTTAAAGGATTTCTTTTCTTTATCAAAATCATTCATATTTATGTCTTCTTTTATAAGCCATCTAATTATATAAACTTTACTATTTACCTCAAAGACCTCATCTGGATATCTCTTTCGAGATGAGAGGGAAAAGGTGACCTCAGACAGCAATGATGAGTAGCCAATTTTTGGGATATTCTCTCTCCTGGTGAAAAAGCCTGTTTCATCGGTTTTTAATCCTTTATTTTTAGCCAGTTCAGACCAATCAGCGCCTCCTTTTAATTCCTCAAGATAGCTTTCCGCCTCCCTTTTTGCAGCAATAAGAGATAGATGATTGATAAAATCTTTATCTAATTGATCAGAGACTTCACTCATTTTTGGTATATGGGAATCCTTATTGTCAACAACCTGAATGATATAGAATTTATCTTTATGTTCGATGATCTCACTCGTCTCCCCCTTTTCTAAGGAGTATATAGATTTTGTAAGTCTTTCATCGCTCCCCAGCCCTGGAATAGGCCCTTTTTTAGGAAAATAATCACTTTCTTTTACTGTAAGACTTTGTTGGGCTGCGTAAGTAGCTAAATTAATGTCATAGGGCATCTGATCCATCAAGGTAAGGGCCCTTTCATGCGCTATTTCCTTACTTATATCGTTTTTTAATGTGGTTACTATTTGATTTCGAACCTCAGAAAAGGTTTTAACGGTAGCGTCCTTAATGTCATCTATTCGGATTATATGCCAGCCAAATCGGGTTTTTATCGGTCCACCTATTTCTCCTTTTTTAAGGCTGAAGGCAAGTTCTTCAAAGGGTTTAACCATTTTTCCTTGCGTAAAATAACCAAGATCGCCTCCTTTTGATGCAGTAGGACCTTGAGAGTATTTTTTAGCCAGCGCTGCAAAATCCTCTCCATCTTTCAACCTTTTTAACAGAGAAAGTGCTTTCTCTTTTGTCTTTGTCTCTTCTGATTCCGATGCATCCGGAGATAGTTTAAGAAGAATATGCCTTGCTTTAATCTGTTTTGGATTTTTAAAGCTTTCTTGATTTAATTCATAGTAATCTGATATCTCTTTTTCTGCAATAGTTACCTTGTCTAAAAAATCAGATGGGTCGAGGGCAAGATAGGCTATTTTTATCTTTTCTGGAATCCTGTATTTCTCCTTATTTGACTCAAAATAGGCCTCTTTCTCATCTTGTTTTACCGCCATTTTTCCTTTAAAATCCCTGGGATTAAAAGAGACAAAACCAATATTAACTTTCTCTTTTTGGTAGGAATAGTAATCCATCATCTCCATGTCTGTGATTGGGAAAAAGCATTTGATAAAATAGCGGATTTTTTTGCTTAACAATTCTAATTTTATTGTTGATTCAAAATCCGCTGGTTCCATTCTGTTATAACTTAAAAGAGACCTATATCTTCCCTCATAAAATTCGCCATTTACCTGAAAGGCAGGGTAGGTAAAAATAGCATCAGCTACCTCATCATCTGTAATCCCGAGGCCGATTCTGGCAGACTCCTGGCTGATTAATCTCTTTTCTATCAGGTTATCTAAAGCCCTTTGCTTGATTTGAAATGCCTTGATAAGAGAATCATTCCAGTACTCTTTATATTGTTTTTGCAGTGCATCGAGCATCTCACGGTATTTTGCCTCATATTCCAACCCTGTGATTAAATCGCCATTTACATACGCAATCTTTGAGCCAGGTTTTTCCCGGATTGCAGAAACACCCCAAAAAACAAAGACAACGGCGATAAGGCCAACCATTACCTTAACCAAGATACCTTTCGTGTGCTTTCTCATTAACGTGATGAACATGTAACCCGGCCTCCTTTAATTAAAACTCAATCCCTTTCCTTGCCTCTACCCCACTCTGATAGGGGTGCTTGATTTCATCGATAAATGAAACAAGATCAGCCCTTTCAATGAGTTCCTGAGGGCAGTTTCGTCCGGTAAGAACCAGTTCAAGATTATCTGGTTTTTTATCTATAAGATCAATTACCCTTTTCAATGGAATCAGGTTAAAATCAATAGCCACATTGATCTCATCTAAAATAAGGATATCGTAGTCACTTTTTTCAATAAGCTCTTCTGCCTCTAATAGTGCCTTATTGGCTTCTTCATAGTCTATAGGCGATGGATTTTTGGGGTCAATAAGCTCTGTTGTTCCATATCGAAAAAGATCGATCCCAAGCTTTCTAAGGCTTTTTACTTCTCCATAATCCCATATCTTCATAAAGTGAATAACAGCAACCTTGAAATTATGTCCGACAGCCCTCATAGCAAGCCCAAGGGAGGCAGTTGTCTTTCCCTTTCCACCTCCAGTATAAATCTGAACAAGACCGAGATTATGTTTTTTTTTCATTAATAATACTTTCCATTAATTATATAGAAACTGAACCTGAAATCTGAAATCCAACATACCTTAATTGCCCCATCTTTTAACTAATTAAAATGTTCCTGTCAATCTATGGGTTAAAGAATTGTGTCTTAGTAAAGAAAATGTTATAGATTTTTTCCTTATGGTCATATAGTTTATTTGTAAGCGATAGGTATTTATAGATCAGGGAGCAAGTAAGGCGAGCAGTAATATGCGAATGTTGAAAAGAGAATAGGTAAACAGATGCTGAAACAAGGATTAGTTCAGGTTTATACAGGAAAAACAGGGCAGATAAATCTTTCACACATAGGTCTTAGTCTTAGGGCCACAGGGCAAAATCTGCGCACCTTTATTATGGGCTTTGTTCCCCATCCCTTTATAGATACGGAGGATAGGGCACTTTCCTTTCTTAAGCCTCACGTGGTGGTTGAACGCTTACGATTAGAATATGTAGCTCCTGATGGAAACTTACATAATAGTGACATAGATAAAATTAATA
>JAFDHR010000019.1 GCA_019308645.1 Deltaproteobacteria bacterium | reverse complement strand
CAGTTTTCGACATGGGTCAAGAAAAACAGAAAGCAGAAAAAAAGCGAGGCCAGTTTAGCCTGCCGGTAACAAATTTTCACACTTGCGCAGGACACTTTTCAACACCTTTTTATAATCAAATTATTTTTCCAGGGTTTAGGATATAATTGGGATCAAACACCTTCTTAATCCCCCGCATCAAATTAAGCTCTGCCTCCGGTTTTGTCTTCAAAAAGATCGGCTTTTTTAGGAAGCCTATTCCATGTTCACCACTTCCTGCACCCCCGAATCTTATAGCAATATCTGTCATTTCATCGTAGATCTCCTCGGCGATCTTTGGCCACTCTTCGACAGATACATTCGCTGGCTTCAATAATTCTGGATGAAGGTTTCCATCAGCAATATGGGCAGCAGTAGGAATCCTCATATTATATTTTTCACCAATCCTCTTTATCTCCTTCATCATTTCAGGGACCTTTGAAAGGGGAACCACTACATCTCCACTAAGGGATGCATATGGATCAGCTGCCCTTAATCCTTCAGCAAATTCTTGCCTTACCTTCCAGATATTTTCTGAATCGGTGCGACTTTCAGCCACAAAGACATCCAGGGCATCATTATTGAGGCATATCTCACCTACCTTCTCGTATAGGTTCTCAAGCCCCTCCTTTGATTCACTCTCAAGCTGGATAATGAGATAGGCCTCGGCCTTGTCCTGGAAAGCTATTTTAGTATTAAGATATTTGGTAGTAAGATCAACAGAGAGCTTATCCATAAATTCCACCGCTACCGGTAGTACACCAGCAGAGACAATTACATCTGCAACGGTATTAACGGCTGTCTCTATATCACCAAAGGGAACAAGAAGATCCACTGTCCTTCCGGCAGAGGGAACCAGATTTAAAATTATCTTGGTAAAGATACCTAATGTCCCCTCTGAGCCAATCATGAGATGTAATAGATTGTAACCCCATGTATCTTTTCTGAATTTGCCCCCAAGTTCGATCACCTCACCAGTAGGAAGGACAACCTCTAATCCTAAGATATGTCGTCTGGTGTTCCCATATTTTATTACCTTACCTCCCCCGGCATTGGTAGCCACATTTCCGCTGATAAAACTGGTCTCTATACTCATCGGGTAGCCAGCATACATTAGACCCTCATCTAAAACCTTCAGACAGAGCTCATTAGTTATAACCCCTGGTTCCACCACAGCTACCCTGTTCACCTTATCTATCTCGAGAATCTTGTTCATCCTCTCGATTGAAAGTACTATCCCTCCATAAAGGGGTATGGCTGCACCGGCAAGACCGCTTCCAGCAGCCCTGGGAGTGACTGGAATCTTATTTTCATTTGCCAGTTGCATTATCTTTGACACCTGCTCAGTAGAATCAGGTTTTACCACCACTTCTGGTAGATGACCAAATATCTCTCCTGCTTCATCAGCAGCATAATTCTCTAACTTTTCTTTATCCTCAAAGATCACGTTTTTTGCTTCGACTATTTCTTGAAGCTCCTTTATGATCTCTGTGGTTACCGTGCCATATTCTTTTTCCATTTTATTACTCCTTGGTCCTTTCCTTTAACTTTTGTATGAAGAGGGGAATGACCTCAAATACGTCACCTACAACACCAAAGTCTGCTGCCCTAAAGATATCCGCCTCAGGATCAGAGTTTATAGCGATAACCGTCTCTGCCGAGGACATCCCAGCCAGATGCTGAACAGCCCCGGAAATACCACAGGCAATATATAGCTTTGGGCTGACTGTTTTCCCACTGAGGCCTACCTGATGGGAATAAGAAATCCAGCCCAGATCTACTGCCTTTCTTGAGGCCCCTACTGATGCGCCTAAAAGCTCGGCAAGATCATTTATAATACTCAGATTCTTCCCATCTTTTAGTCCCTTGCCACAGGAAATGATAATATCAGCATCCTGAATAGGAGCCCCTACCGTCTCCTCTCTGATAAAATCCAGTCTTTTAACCCTAGAGGTCAAGTATTCACCGCCAAATTCTTTAATGATAATTTCCCCTTTTCTTGACTCATCTACAGGGTGTGGTCTTTTCGATTTTGGCCGCACAGTTGACATCTGGGGCCGGGATGTAGGGGTTTTGATGGTGGCCATAATATTTCCACCAATTGCCGGCCGTGTCTGGATCAAAAATCTTTCGTCTATATCAACATCAAGCCCAGTGCAGTCTGCCGTAAGCCCTGTCTGGAGCTTTACCGCACATATAGGCATTAAGGTTCTTCCTATGGTAGTGGCTGAGGCAATAAATATCTCCGGTTTATATTCCTCTATAAGGGAGGTAAGTATCTTGGAGTAAGGATCGACTCTAAAATTTTCTAAGGCAGGATTGTCAACCACATATACCTTATCTGCCCCCCTATGTATGAGCTCATTTGCCTTATCCTTTACATCGTGACCGATGATTATGCTTGAGAGTTCTACACCCAACTTATCTGCTAAGTCTTTCCCCCATGCCAAAAGTTCATATGAAACAGTATGTATCTCTCCCTCTCTCATCTCTCCAAGTGTCCATACCCCTTTATAGTTTTCTAATCTGTTTTCCATTCCTAACCCTCTTATATTATCTCTATTTTCCCTAAAAAATCGACAAGGCCATTTACTGCCTCATCTAAATCTTTTGATGTTGAAAGAATCTCTCCCTTTCTTGTTACCTTTGGATGAAAGGTCTTAACAACCCTGGTAGGTGAACCCTTAAGCCCGAGTCTAGTTTCATCAGCACCAATATCTTCAGCGGTAAGTATAGGGATCTCAGTATTTTTGGCCTTAATTTTACCTCTTAAGGTTGGTATACTTGGCTCATTTATCTCTTTAACTACACTTAAAAGCACAGGCGTGGGGGCCTCAACCACTTCATGTCCACCCTCAATGGCCCGATGTGCAATAATCTTTCCTGTACCAACCTCTTCAATTTTACTCACATAAGTAAGAACTGGAAGCCCCAGATGGGCCCCAATGCCTGGACCCACTTGACCTGTCTCTCCGTCTGTGGCTCTTTCTCCACAGAGGATAAGATCGAATTCATCTATTATTTTTTTGATCCCTATGGATAAGGAATAGGCTGTGGATAAGGTATCTGCCCCGGCAAATTTTCTGTCTGAAAGTAAATATCCTTTATCACACCCCATGGCAATAGCATTCTTGACCGCCTCCACTGCCATCCTGGGGCCCATCGAAATGACGCTGATCTCGACATCATCGCCCAAATTTTCTTTGATCCTCACGGCCTCTTCCACAGCATAAAGATCAAGGGGGTTAAGCTCTGCCTCTATTCCATCCCTGATCATTGTTCCGGTTTCATCATCCATTTTAACCTTATCAGTAGCCGGAACCTGCTTAATCAAAACAACTATTTTCACCCTTTAACCTCCTTATATTAAGTGATATAATTTCTGTATTTTCCCCTTTAAGGAGAATTGGTTGAAGTTTTTCATGGCTGTCAAAGGAGATAGGTCTCAATTCCTATTCTAACCTTAAATTTTCTTTTCCTTTAACCTTTCCAAAAGTGCCTCTGAGACATCAAGCTCAGCGATTTCCAGAGTATTTTTATTGTGAATAACTCTTGCCTTTTCTGAGCCTACTTCTCTAATGGTAGCAAAAGCAGTCTCAACAGCTTCTCTGTCTGTTTTTAGGGCAATGGGGATCCTTCCTTTCTCTGGGGTTACGGGAGCTATAGCATTTGTAGATGTGGCAACAGGATCTATCTTGTCAAAGTGGAGCCTGGCTATTAACCTTTTTGCCTTGACTAGTAGCCTTTCCTCTTCAAACAAAAATTGGGTAGGAAGAATAGCCCGAATAATTGCTTTCTGTAAAAGAGGCTTGGCTGGTCTATCCATTATATTATGGCCACAGCACTTGTTCAATTATTGGAGAAGGCTCACGTCCCGTTTCTTCAGATAGGCCAATGAATATTGTGATATTTGAGCGGCTTATTATGTACAAAGGTCTCTATATAGCTAACTCCCTTTATTGCCGGAAGCTTAATATTGACAAACTGATTGATAAAATCGATATGATGAAATCTGGCGGCTATTACTAAATTGAATCTACCGACGGCGACAGAGGCAAGGTATACTTCCGGATGTTTGACTATAGCGTCTAGTACTTCGTGAGCAAGTCGGTTCTTTATAGTAATTCCCATTGTTGCCCAGACCTCGTGTTCTAATATTTCCGGATTGGGTACAATCACCATTCTAAATACCCCATTGCTCGACATTTTTTTTATACGTTTGCGTATTGTACTCTCGCCTATGCCTAACCTTGATTTCATGTCAGCAGGACGGGCGAGTCCATCTTCCATTAAGATACTAAGTATTCTTTGGTCTGCTTTATCAATTTCGTAATGATTACGGTTAGTGCCGGCATCAAAGTCATACCCCAATCCATTCTGGGTCTTCTTAAAAGAAGGTGTCGGCCAAGAAAAATTGTAGTATTTCCTAGGACTTGTCAACACCATTGTTTCCGTATTTAGGATGCCCCTGATTTTGGTTAACTCTGAATTAATAAAGCATGTTAGACTATCAATGTTGTAAAAGTGTACTGCTATCATAATGTCAAATGGCCCATAGGCATAAGCCACAAAGTATATTGAGGGATTATTAGCAAGTTGACTAGCCACATATGATAAAGACTGAGGCTTTACTTTGATGCCAATTTTGGCCCACGCTTTATATCCAAATAATACAAAGTCGGGGAGTGCGATTATCTTAATAATGCCTTCACGCCTCATAGCACTTATCCTTCGGTGTACCGTTCTCTCCCCTACACCCAAAAGAGAAGCTAGAGTGCGACTATTTTCAAAGCCCTGCTTCTGTAATTCATGTAATAGTTTTTGGTCTAATTCATCCATTATCTTTTCTCAAACAGTAAATATCATTCTTCTATGAATAGCGTCTAAAAAATTATCGTACATCTTTAGCAGCCTGACACTCCGCTTTCTCCCCCCATTGAGAAGCCTTCGCGTATAAAGTGTCAACACTTGAAGTTGTGTACGAGCCATAACCTCTCTCTATGAAGCTGACTCCTGACATGATGTGTCCTTTCATTAACATTTTATGATAGCAAAAGTAAAATATTTTGTAAAATACCAAATTTTGTCAAAAACTTATTGACATTATCATATTTTGTTATTTATATTTCATTTCAGTACAAAAACTGTAAATAAAATGTAATGTTTTTCAAAAAATCTCTAATAGCTCATAGATGTTTTTGTAAATCTCTCTTGGAGAGGAATGTCAAAAAAGTTCGTGAAAACATGGTTTAAGATGTTAAAGAGGTGGCAAGTAATCTCATAGCTCTTCAGGAAAAAGTGCTTTTCAAGTATTAAATCGTGCTAAATCTCAAACCAAATGTGTGACTTTCCGGGAGGGATAATCTAAGAGGAAGGAGGTGATCAGAGAAGTAGGCAGAGGGGAGCAATAATATGGTTTTAAATATCTAAGGAGGATACAAAATGAAAAAGAAATTATTGATATCTATCGTTGGAGTTATATTTGTGGCTGGTATAGTTATTGCCGGTTGGTCAGCACCAGCCCAAGCCGTAACCAAATGGAAGTATCAAAGCATGTGGGCACCCTCCATTACCCTTTGGAGGGGTGACAAGTACTTTGGAGATCTGATGAATATCCTGGCCAAGGGGGATCTCGAAATTAAATACTATGTCGGAGGTACGTTGGTAAAGTCATCCAACCAGATATTTGACGCTGTAAAAGCAGGGAGTCTCCAAATGGCTACTGACTGGCCGAGTTACTGGGAGGGCAAGAACAGCGCTTTCTCTCTACTAACGTCCGCCCCTATGTGGCTTACCCCCGGCGATTATCTGCTCTGGTTTTGGCAGGCCGGTGGATTGGAATTGGCTCAGGAGCTCTATGGCAAGTATGGCCTTGTCTGGTATCCCCACTCTGTGACTGCCCCGGAGTCTGGTATGCGCTCCAACAAACCGATTCACAAGGGCTCTGACTACAAGGGCGTGAAGATGAGACAGTGTGGCCGTGTCCAGGCCAAGATCCTTAAGGATCTTGGTGGGGCGGCAATTTTTATGCCTGGGGCAGAGATATACCTGGCGCTTTCGAGAGGGACTATAGACGCTGGTGAATTCTCCGTGCCGGAATGCGACTGGTCAATGGGCTTTCAAGAGGTTTCAAAGTACTGGGTTCTCCCAGGATGGCACCAGCCAGGTCCGGTCAGCGGGGTTATGATCAATAAGAAGGCCTTTGATAAATTACCAGAAAGGATTAAGTTCATATTCAAGGAAGCCGCTATGTCTACGATGATGTGGTCCTGGACGTACTTTGAATACAGCTCCGGTGAGTACACCAGAAAATTTACCGATAAGGGCATCAAAACAACCCATCTGGACGACGCTACTCTTGATCAGATACACTTTTTCGCCTATAAGTACATGCTCGAAGACGCAGAGAAAAATCCTGACTATACAAAGATCGCCTTGTCTCAGGCGAAGTACTTCAAAGACTTTGCTGAGTGGAGGGAGATCCAATACCCATTCGAATTTGGCCGCACGCCTCCAAAGTTAGATGAGCTTTACTCAAAACTGGAGGCCCTTGCTAAAAAACAAGGTGTCTACGATGATGTCATAAAACTCGAAAGGGCTGTTCGAAAGAGGATGGAGGCACAGGAATTCTGGAAGCCTGGTACGAAGTACATAGAAAACCCCATTACACCTAAATGAGGTATAACTTTGAAAGAATTGCATGTTTCCATGAAATGATAAAGCTTACAAAGAAATCCCGAGAAGGCTGTTATGCCTTCTAGGGATTTCTTAAGGTGGAGGTCTTTGTGAGAAAGATTAGAGCGCTCGTCAAGGGCATTGATGCTATTTCCGAGTGGAGTGGAAGGATTTTTAGCTGGTTCGTTGTCACCATTATCGCATTGTCACTCTTCGAGGTATTTACGAGGAGGGTCTTGGGCAAGCCCACCATATGGACCCATGAGATAATAAGCTATTTATTTTGCGGGGCAGTTTTGCTTACAATTGGATATACCATGAAATACAAGGCCCATGCCAATGTGGATATCATTTACGAGAATTTGTCCCCAAAGACGCAGGCGATTTGGGATCTTATTGGTTACGCCTTATTTTTAGTGATTTTTACTATCGTTATTTTGTATGAAGGAACAAGATTTGCCGCTATTTCCTGGTCAATGATGGAACGAACACCAAGCGCCTTTAACTTCTACATTTTCCCCGCGAAAACCATACTTCCCGTCGGGTTTTTTTTAGTCGCCCTTCAGATGGTATCAGATATTGTTAAGAATATCGTCTTTCTGGCTAAAGGAGAGAGTTTATGATCGATATCAATCCTGTGCTTGTTGTAATCTTGATGTTTAGTGGTATTGTTGTGGGGCTTGTAATGGGGCACCCTATTGCATTTGTCCTGGGTGGCGTGGCGACGATATTTGCCTTTCTCGGGTGGGGCCCCGATGCCTTGTATATATTTACGGGCAGAATTTTCGATGCGGCAACAAATCATATTCTTATTGCTATCGTCAACTTTATTCTCATGGCAACTTTCCTGGGGAAGTCCGGTATTTCTGAACGGATATTTCGCGCCATGATGTATATCTTTGGGCCGATGAATGGAGCAATAGCATTGGCAGCTATCGTTTGGTGTGCACTTGAGGCTGCCTGCACAGGGGTTATAGGGGCAAGCGTGGTAAGCATGACGATTTTGGCGCTGCCTGTCATGCTGAAGTATAACTATGACAAGGATATATCTTGTGGGTCTATTGCCGCTGGAGGATCGCTCAGTATCCTTATCCCACCGAGCATCATGCTGGTAATGATGGCAGACCAATCCGGGATATCTGTGGGGAAACTATTTGCAGGTGGCCTTGGACCCGGTCTTGTCTTGTCACTGTTATTTTTCATCTACATCGTCGTTGTGACGATGTTGAATCCAAAAAAAGGACCGGCACTTCCTCTTGAGGAAAGGGTGGCTCTTTCTATAGGACAAAAGGCCAGGTATATCCTTGTGAACTTGGTTCCTGCTGGTATCCTTATCATTGGGGTTCTGGGTTCAATCTGGACGGGAGTAGCCACGCCAACAGAGGCATCAGGGGTGGGCGCCTTCATTGCCTTCATTTTTATGATCGTCTATGGAGGGTTTACCTGGAAGGGGTTCCTGGAGTGTATGTGGTCTGCGGCAAGAACCAATTGTATGGTCATGACAATCATTATCGGGGCCTCGGTATTTACCTCCGTATTCCTCGGTTTGGGTGGCGGGGATGTGGTAACGGATGCCATATGGAAGTTCAGCGTCCTGGGAAAGTGGGGCATATGCGGGATCATGATGTTCATAGTCTTCATTATGGGCTTTCTCATTGACTGGATCGCAATTGTTTATATCACCTTCCCGATCTTTCTGCCTATCGCTGCTAAGCTGGGTTTTGATCCAATTTGGTTTATTATCATGATTGCAGTCAACTTGCAAATATCTTTCCTGACACCGCCATTTGGATATGCCTTGTTCTATATGAAGAGCACGGTTCCACCTGAAATAAGATTGATAGATATTTACCACTCTATTGTTCCTTTTGTTCTACTTCAATTGGTAAGTCTTGGCATTCTTTGGATTTTTCCTCAGTTCGCAACTTGGTTGCCTAGCGTAGTTATAGACTGATGTAAAGAAAGGAGGTTATCATGTTATCAATAAAAGCATTTCGAATTCCGGGGAGACTGATTACTGGATCAGGATCATCGGAACAAGTTGGAGAAGAAAGTAAGAAGTTAGGGGTTAAAAAGGGCTTGATTGTTACTGATAAAGTTATGGTCAAATTGGGGATCGTAGACGGCATAAAGAAGACACTCGAGCAAAATAAGGTGCAATTTGCAATATATGATGGAGTTGATACCGAGCCAACAGTGGATTTTGTCCAACAAGGACTTAAATTATACAAAGACAATGGATGTGATTTTTTATTAGCTGTAGGAGGGGGCAGTCCTATTGATACCGCAAAGGCTATTTCGGTAATGGCTACCAATTCAGGGGCTATCGAAGATTACAAGGGATTAGACAAGGTTCCTAACAAGGGTGCCCCGCTTGTAGCAATTCCCACAACTGCCGGTACCGGTAGTGAGGCAACTGTATTTACCATTATTACCGATACCAAGACGGATGTTAAAATGCTGATTGGCAGTCCGTTTGTAATGTCTGAGGTAGCTATTGTAGACCCATTGTTAAGTCTTTCCTCCCCTCGCGGTCTAACCGCAGCCGTGGGAATCGACGCCCTTACCCACGCTATCGAAGCATATGTGTCGGTAAAGGCTCAGCCGATGAGCGATATTTTCTGCCTTTCCGCTATCGAGCTCATCTCTGGCAACTTGAGACAGGCATGGGCCAACGGAAACAATATCGAGGCGAGGGAGAAAACTATGATGGGGGCCCTTCAGGCAGGCATTGCCTTTAGCAATTCTTCGGTCGCTTTGGTTCATGGCATGTCCCGACCGATTGGGGCGTATTTCCATGTGCCTCACGGGGCCTCGAATGCTGCTCTCTTAGGCGTAGTTATGGATTTTAGCTTGATTGGCAATCCAACTCGATATGCCCATGTTGCTAAAGCCATGGGGGAGAACATCACTGGTTTGACTGACTTAGACGCTGCTGAGTTAGGAGTTAGGGCAGTAAAAAGGTTAATAAAGGACGTCCAAGTGCCTTCTTTGCCGAACTTGGGTGTAGATAAAGACAAATTAAATACAGTAGCTCCTAAGATGGCTGAGGATGCTATTGCAAGTGGCAGCCCGGGGAATAATCCCCGTCAGGCAACAAATGAGGAGATAATAGAACTTTATGATTTAGCGTATAAACAGTAGTAGGGATGAATAACAATAAGAACATAATACACAATAAGGAGAAAAATAAATGGCTATTCTAGAAGAACCAATAAAAAATGCAGAAATACTAAAGAATTACGTCGATGGAGAGTGGGTAGAGTCTAAATCCACCGAGGTATTAGACATTGTAAACCCAGCAACACAGAAGGTCATTTCCCAAGTTCCAATGTCCACATCAGACGAGGTAAATGAGGCCATAGCAGCGGCAAAAGAGGCATACCCTGAATGGAGAAGTACAACTCCGTTGGCCAGGGTAAGATGTTTGTTCAGACTCAAAGAGTTGATGGAGGAGAATTTTGAGCAGCTTAGCAGGGTCCAGACCCAGGAACATGGAAAGACGATAGATGAGTCAAGAGGTGAGACGAGACGGGGGATTGAAATGGTTGAAGTTGCTACTGGGATACCCTCATTAATGATGGGGTATAACCTGGAAGATATCGCAACCGGTATAGACGAGTCTGTGATATATCAGCCTTTGGGAGTTTTTGGCCACATTGCTCCTTTTAACTTTCCCTTTATGGTGCCACTTTGGTTTTCCCCATTTGCCATGGCTACCGGTAATACCTTTGTTGTAAAACCCTCGCCGAGAGACCCAATTAGTCAAGTAAAGATTGCAGAACTGGTAGATGAAGCAGGTATACCGCCTGGAGTCTATAATGTGGTCCATGGTGGAGCGGAAGCGGCTTCCATACTTATGGAGCACAAGGATATTAAAGGCATAACCTTTGTTGGAAGCACCAAGGTAGGGAAAGATATCTATAAAAAGTGCGGGGAGACTGGCAAGAGGGTTATTGCGCAAACCAGCGCCAAGAACTTTATGGTAGTGATGCCCGATGCAGACATAGCAGGAACGATTCCGGCATTGATGACGTCTTTCTTCGGTAATGCAGGTCAGCGATGCTTATCTGGTGCCAATCTTGTTATCGTTGGTAAGGATGACTCTTTTTATAATAAGGTTTTAGATGCCTTTGTGGATACAGCATCTAAAATTAGGGTTGGTTACGGGCTTGATGAATCAATCCAGATGGGCCCCATGCAATCAATAGATGGAAAAGAAAGAGCATTAGGATATATAGAAAAAGGCTTGGCAGAGGGTGGAAAACTCCTGCTCGATGGAAGAAAAGCAGACATTATCGGAGATTACCCTGATACATGTTTCGTGGGTCCCACTGTTTTTTCTGACGTGAATCCAGAAATGACGATTGCTAAAGAGGAAATCTTCGGCCCTGTTGCCAGTGTTATGAGAGCCAAAGACCTTAATGAGGCCATAGAGATAGGAAATAGGAGTAATTTCGGTAATGCCAATGCTATCTTTACCTCAAGCGGTAAGGCTGCCAGGGAATTCCAGTATCGTGTTGAGACTGGTAATATCGGCATAAATATCGGTATAGTGGCGCCCATGGCATTTTTTCCATTCAGTGGAATGAAAGACTCTTTCTTTGGCGTATTGCACGGACAAGGTAAAGATGTCATTCGTTTCTTCACTGAAAGCAAGGTTGTCATTCAAAGGTGGTTATGATGAAACTAAATACAGCATCTGAAGTCATTAGTTTTACAAAAAAGCTAGAAGAAGACTCGGCAAAGTTTTACGAAGAATTGTCTCAAAGATATGTGAAAGATAAGGATGTTTTCCTATCTTTTGCAAAGGAAAATAAGAAAAATATTATACAGGTTGAAAGGGCCTACTATGGAGTTATCTCGGATGCACTTGAAGGCTGTTTTGCCTTTACTATAGATCCGGTGGAGTATTCATTGAAAACTGAATTTGGAGAAAAGGCAAGCTATTCCGAAACCTTGGGCAAGGCTATAAATATAGAGAAAATAATCATTAAATTTTACTCAGATGCAGCAGAACAATCAAAGTCATATATGGCAGATGTTCCAAGAGCTTTTAAGATGGTAGCCAAAAAAAGAGGTAACCGTCAATTAACCTTGAAGTCACTTATCGGTAAGGAAGACTAGATGGCTAAAATAGTTGAAAAGAAGCGCGTCCACTGCTCTTTGAGGCATGTAGGTGCGTATGTTGTTAAATGGGACGATGGTAGTTATACGGTTAAGTGTGGGCTTTTAAAGGCATGTGGAGATTTGTGCCCTTATTTGAAGGATGCTAACTACAGAAGTCCTTTTAAAAGGGCTCCAAAATATATACCTAACTAACCTTGTAGAAATCCTTGAAGCGGTTGGTTTATTTGCATATCTTCGCTACTGAGGTATAGCCCGTTGATAGCTTCTGAAATTACTTGGTGTCTGAGAAGTGGGAGTCTGGAACAGCGGTATCAAGGATGGATAAGCTAGCTAAGCCGCTGAATGAGCACTCAGCTTCTGATGCAGCTTGAAATGTGCCGTTATCATGCTCTTTTTGATTATGCGTTTTACCCCCCTATTGCACAATTGTCTATAAGGTGTAAACGGGTAGTCAAGTAACAAATGCTTGAAATGTTATTTCAGAGATAAACCCAACAGGGTCGAGGAACTTAGCCTCGACCCTGTTGGGTTTGAGGAAAGCTAAAGCTGGAATAGTACTGATTGCTCAACCTTCTTATTGGCTCCCTCTTTTTTATACCGGCTCTCAATTCGCTCTTGTATTTTACCCTTGCGCTGCCGATAAAGCTACTCTTTTAGGCGATTTAGTTCTACTGTCTGGTAGTCATTGATTGAGTCCATGGCGATGTTGTTAGTCATCTCATTCATTCCCCATCGACAGTAGGTCTTAGTGGTAGCGTGGAGGTAGATTTAACACAGTCATGTCCCATAGGGCTGTTCAAAGCAACTGTTGTTTTATTTCTTTCCTTTGGTCTTCTTAATCAACTATAGTTGTATAAAGAGATGGTGATTTAGCCGAATAATGGCTTAAGTGACTCTAATACTAAAGCCTTTGAACGGTGCCAGATTCTTATTGCTCCGTGACGTGATGAAAGAAGATGATATCATAACCAAAAAACAATCGTGGATTTTCCTGAGTGCTATTTTTCTCACCTCGTTTAGCCTGATAGCCTTTGAGATAACCCTTTCCCGATTCCTTTCTGTATTGCTTTCCTACCACTATGTATTCGTTGTTCTTTCTTTGGCCCTATTGGGCCTTGGTGTAGGGGGAATTTTCGTTCATTTTTTCAGGCCAAAGATCCCAATTACTGAAGAAAGATTTGCAGTCTTGACTTTTCTTGCATCCCTGTTTTCGCTGGCCATTCCATTTTCCATCATAATAATACTTCAGGTTAGCTATATCGATAACATCCAGATGAGCATCCTACTCTATGGTTTCCTTTTATTAATCCCTTTTTTTTTGGCTGGTGTACTTTTTGCAGAAGTCTACCGAATATTTCCTGCTATAAGTGCAAAGATTTATGGTGTGGATCTGATTGGAGCGGCTGCTGGCTCTTTTGGTGTCATCCTGCTTCTGAATACCATCGATGGCATCAGAACTAATTTCATCCTTGGCGTCATAGCTTCACTGGCAGCGATACTCTTTGCTATGGGAGGGTTGAGAAAGAACACTCGAGGATTGATCATATCTGGTGTCAGCTTTTTAATTTTATCTATTTTATTAGGGATAAATTTGGTCGGCGGTTGTCTATTGAATATACCTATTGGAGCAAACCCAACAAAAGAGATTCATGATGCTCTATCTTCTTTCAGGGGGAAGATTGTTGAAACAAGATGGAGTGCTTTTGGGCGTACTGATTTGGTGGAATTTAATAATTATCAGGATCATATGGACATCTATATAGATGGAACGGCTGGATCACCTATGTACAAGTTTAATGGTAATATAAATGGTTCAGGCTCCTCAATCAGTGGCCTAAAGACAACCTTTCCGGGTTATTTCCCTTTCCTTTACTTGGATGAAGAAGAAAGAAATAATGCCCTGCTCATAGGGCCAGGTGGTGGGCGGGATATTCTCTTGGCGCTCATGGGAGGAGTCCAAGAGATTATAGCCGTTGAGATTAATAAAGATCTGGTAGATTTGGTTCGTAGATATTCGTGGTTTAATGGTGAGATTTATACAGGATTGAAAAATGTGAATGTCATTGTTGATGAGGGAAGAAGTTTTCTCAAACGCCAAAAAGAGAAATATGACATTATTATGCTTAGCCTTCCTGTTACCAACACCAGTCGAAGTTTGGAAGGATATGCTTTAACGGAAAATTTTTTGTTTACTACGGATTCTATCTGTGACTATTTGGATCATCTGACAGACGAGGGGCGTTTGGTGGTTGTTGGACATAACGATGCTGAGATATTGAGGTTACTTTCCCTCTCGCTGGCTGCTCTAAACAAAAGAGATATCAACATTGCCACAGCAATGAGCCAGATTTATATTGTGGGCTCGGATGAGTATCTCGTGTTTGTGCTTAAAAAGACTCCCTTTAAGCCAGCAAAAGCTCTTTCCATGTATAAGGCTATGCACAAGTTTGAGTTAGAATCAATCTTGTCTTACTTCCCTTATATCAGACAGGCGAGAGCTATCAACCCTGCACTTATGGCTCTTGGTAGTGGGAAGATAGTCTTTAAAGACTTGGAGAAAATGGTCAGAGAGCGGGGTTATGATATCAGTCCGGTCACGGATAACAGTCCATTTTTCTATAAATTTGAGGTGGGAATGCCTAAGCCTGTATCTCTCGTTTTTTGGTCATCGGTTGTTTTATTTGGCTTAATTATATTAATCCCCCCTTTGTATTGGAAGAAAGGGGTTGTTCAGAGAAGGCCATTTTTGAAGAACAAGAGATACTTTGATAAGGGCATCTTGAGGTCAGTCGTGTTATTTTCGATGTTGGGTATGGGGTTTATGTTAGTTGAAATTTCCTTTATCCAAAGATTTATACTCTTTCTTGGCCAACCAGTATTATCTCTTGCAATCTTATTATTTTCACTCTTAGGAGGAGCAGGCATGGGCAGCGTATGGAGTGGTAGGTTTCCCCCAAATAAAATAAACAAAGGTATAGCCCTGACAACCCTGTCCATTGTTGGAATGGTTCTTGGGTATACCTTTCTTCTCCCTATAATATTCAATCAATTTTTGGGATTGAATCTTACGACTCGCTTATTGACAACTATTTTTATATTGATTCCCCTTGGTTTTTTGATGGGAATTCCCTTTCCATTGGGCATAAGGTGGTTAAAGGATAAAAGTTTGGAAAACCACATCCCTTGGATGTGGGGCATTAATGGGGTAAGCTCTGTAATGGGCTCGGTGACGACAATCGTTGTTGCCATCAACTTTGGGTTTACTCAAGCACTTTTAGTAAGTGCTGGTTGTTATTTCATTGCCTTTTTAATATTTCTGAGGGCTTAAATCTGTCATCCCAATACTCCATATTCTCTGGCCAGTTTTTCATCATAGGGGGCCTTTCTTGCCGAACAGTCTTTCCTGGGGCACAGTTGACAGCTATAAAATGGAATTTCAGTAGGGAAGTAGATACCAGATAATGACTTATTTGGAAGCATTAAAAGATTTTCA
>JAFDHR010000361.1 GCA_019308645.1 Deltaproteobacteria bacterium | reverse complement strand
AATTTATATCAAATCTGAGAACTTTGCAAGAGATAGAGGCGGATAAGATTTATCGCTCTATATTTTATCAAAGCACACCGGATGTCATCCGAGAGCGTTTTATCGAGGCATCTGTTCAGTTACAGCAAAAAATAAGCACTCAAGAGCTTGAGCTTTATTATGGAGTTATTAAAATGGTCGACGATTTGGAGGCATTAGAAGTGGCCTGTCGTTATAGGAAAAAAATGCCTTTATTGACTTTGAAGTTCCGTTTGATGGTGTTTTTAGCGGAAACACTGCCTGAAAATCAACGATTCTTTGTCAATGAACGAACGAGTTTTATCAAGGGCATGTGTTCTGCAGCCGTTAGTCTGTTGCGAACTATTTATAAGTTATGCAGGGGTTTCTATTTGTTGACGAGGTTACATTCATGCATGAGGTGATTATTGTTGGTTCAGGACCTGCCGGGGTCGCTGCAGCGCTGGAATTTTCCAACAAGGGTATCAAACCGTTAGTACTGGATGTGGGAAATGCGAAAAAAAATAATTCCCCCAGGGTCGAAGGCAATCTATATGCTTATCGAAAACAACATGATTGCTTTAAGCTTTTGATTGGTGAGAAATTTCAGCGTTTGTCAAATTTGGGAAACGAAAAACCGGTCCCTTTGAAACTGACAGCGCCAAACGTGGGGTATGTCACTAAAGATGCACAGCGGTTTTCGCCGATCGATGAAACGGATTTTAATGCTATTCAAAGTTTTGCGACCGGTGGATTGGCCAATGCCTGGAGTGCAGGGCTATATAGGTATAATGATCACGACCTCGAAGAATTTCCATTTCAAGAAGGCGATTTAGCCCCCTATTTTGATAATTTAACACAAGAAATCGGCATTAGCGGGACAGATGACGATTTAACTCCTTACTTCGGTTCAACCAGATTTTTACAACCACCAATGAAATTAGCCCATAATGCGGAGAGGTTGTATCGATCTTATCAACGGAAAAAAGCTGTTTCCCACCGGTTTGGTTTTTATTTAGGACATCCAAGGGTTTGTGTGCTCTCGGAGACCAAGGATGGGCGGCCGCCTTGTGATTATAGTAATATGGAGTTTTGGCAGGATTTGCCATATATCTATACCCCTCTGATGACGCTTGAAAAATTGATTGATAATGGGAAAGTCCTATACCGGAAAGGTGTCTTGGTTGAATCATGGTTTGAGGGACCTGAAGGAATTTGGGTTGAAGGTATTCAAACAGACACCAATCAGCCGATTCGTTTTAAAGGCAAGAAACTAATATTAGCCGCTGGAGCAATCAATACAGCAAAGATTGTTTTAAAGACGTATCAAGATTTCCACACCAAATTAACACTCCTCGATAATCCAACCTTGCAGATTCCTTTTGTCGCGCCTTCTTCATTAGGACACCGTTTAGAAATCGATGCATTTGGGTTGGTGATATTGAATCTCATTTGGGAATCCACAACATTCAACTGTATTTTGCAAGGCACGATTTTAGAACTCACGTCACTTATGCGCGCTGATTTTTTTGCGGACTTACCCTTTTCTGCCAATGCAAATCTGGCATTAATACGCTATCTTTCACCCGCCATGTTAGGGATGCAGCTGTTTTTCCCTGCTTCGATTCAAAGTCCTTCCTCCCTGTCACTCCGGGAAAATGGTCATATACACATTCAGGGCCAGCCAAACACCATCGACCTTAGTAAGATAAAAGGACTTCTCAGGCATTTCAGAAGGTTGGGTGCATGGTCACATCCACTGTTGGTTATGAAGGTTCCAACAGGTCATACAATACATTACGCCGGGACCCTTCCACTACGATCCTCACCAGAGAAAAAATATGAGTGTAACCCGTTTGGAAGGTTATATGGCTCACACCACGTGTTTATTGCTGATTCATCTGGATTCCCAATGTTACCTGCAAAAAATATGTCGTTCACCATGATGGCCAACGCAATGCGCATTGCGGATTATGTTACCCGTGAATTGAGCAAGAATTAATGACCTCTGTTTTGATTACAGGAGCCAACGGTTTCATCGCTCGGCATTTAGCCAAAATCTTAAAACAGGAAGGTATGCACACTGTTGGGATTTCCCGGAAAACATCAAGGATCTGCTGTTTCGATAAGATATATAAGGCCTATTTAGGTGAATCACTGAAAGGAGTTTTTGAAAAGGAGACTATTGATGTGGCAGTTCACTGTGCTCATCATGGAGGAAAAAAGGAATTTGAAACAAATCGAAATGGGACCATACTATGGATGGAGGAGGCCAGGGCGCATGGTGTCGAATTGCAGGTCTTTTTGAGTAGCCTGCTGGCAAAGACGGATGCATTGTCGGATTATGGTCGGGTAAAGTTTGAACTGGAGAAGCAATTTGTTTCAGCTCACCAGGTCGTTTACAGGCCGGGGCTGGTTGTCGGTGATGGTGGGATGTTCGGGAAGATGAAGAAATCAATTCAAAAACTGCCGGTTGTTCCATTGCTGGATAAAGGCAAGACAAAGGTGTATGTAACGGGGATTGAATTTTTATGCTATGTAACCAGAGACTGTATTCTCAATAAAGGGGAGGGGTTCCGGGGGAAGGCCTGGCCGATTCAACAACCCAGTGCCTATACCCTGAGAGAGGTGATGATGAGTATACGGCGACAGTTCCGTTATTCTTGCTGGTTTCTACCTGTACCATCCTCACTGGTTCTGAGGTTTCTATTGGTCGTGGAAAAATTGCCTTTTTTTCAATTGAATATTCGTAGCACCAATCTAAAAGGACTCAAACAGAGCGGACAGGAAGACCCTCGGTCAGACTTCGACATGTTCGGTTACCCCGAAGAAGGTCTGGATGAGCTTGTAAAGAAAATAGGGGATTGGTAATAGTTCAGCCACAAAGACACTAAGTCACCAAGATTATTATATAATTCTTTAAATATCATTTTTTATAACAGACAAAATAATTTCTTCGTGCCTTTGAGACTTGGTGGCTGAACTTATACGGGATTGGTAATATATGTCTGAGTTCATATCTATTATTATTCCAGGGTATAATGAGGGAAAAAGGATATTTTTGATTATTGAAGCGCTGT
>JAFDHR010000360.1 GCA_019308645.1 Deltaproteobacteria bacterium | reverse complement strand
TCCTGATATAACTATTCAAGACCTTCTTAATGAGTTGAAGGCTAAAACTGGTGAAAATATTATTATCAAAAGATTCATCAGGTTTAAGTTAGGGGAAACTGACGATAAAGCATAACGATTTTAGGAGCTTACCCCGATTGGAATATTCGAGTAATGAATTAACTTATCCTCCTTCACTTTGTTCAGGACAAGTTCTCTTAGTGAAGGAGAGGAATGAAAAAGAATACCATGCCAAAATCTCAGAGGTCCAACCATTATAAAAGGATCTTATTAAAGTTAAGTGGCGAATCCCTGATGGGAGAGAAAACAAGTGGTATAGATCCCCAGACTCTCAAGAATATTGCCTTTGATATCCATTCAACTCACAAGCTTGGTGTACAGATAGCCATTGTAATAGGTGGTGGTAATATTTTCAGGGGAATAAAATCCTCTGAATATAGCATTGAAAGGGTAACATCTGATTATATGGGGATGTTGGCTACTATTATAAATGCACTTGCCTTAAATGAAGCTCTAAACAAAGCTGGTTCTCCATCTACTGTTATGACCGCTTTAGAAATAGAAAGAGTGGTAGAACCCTATACTCGGGAAAGAGCGCTTAGATATTTAGATGAAGGAAGGATTGTGATTTTTGGAGGAGGCACTGGAAATCCTTACTTCACTACAGATACTGCTGCCACCTTACGGGCTATGGAAATCAATGCTCAAGCCATTCTTAAGGCTACTCAAGTCGATGGCGTATATAATCAGGACCCATCCAAAGAGCCAAATGCTAAACTATTTAGCACAATTAGTTATGAGGAGGTATTAAAAAATAAGCTTAGGGTAATTGACTTAACCGCCATATCTATGGCTATGGAACAGCGAGTCCCTATTATTGTTTTTAATATAGGCAAAAAAGGAAATATCAAAAAAATTGTCGCCGGTCACAAGGTGGGAACCCTAATAGCAGGAGAAGGCAATGAAGGATGAGATCTTATCAGAGACACGCCAAAAAATGGAAAAATCCGCTGAGTCCCTGAATCAAGAATTCAAAAAGATGAGAACAGGGAGGGCCTCGGTCTCTATTCTTGAGGGTATAAAAGCTGAATGCTATGGAACCCAGATGCGCTTAAATCAAATATCCTCTATTAGCATCCCAGAAAGTAGACTCTTAACTATCCAGCCCTGGGATCAATCCATCATAGGCAATATTGAGAAAAGCATACTGAAATCTGGACTTGGCCTCACACCTATGAATGATGGAAAATTGATTAGAATCTCAATACCGCCATTAACAGAGGAGAGGAGAAAAGAGCTTGCGAAAATGGCTAAAAAAATGGCGGAGGAGAGTAAGGTGAGCATAAGGAACCAACGCCGTGAGGCAAACGAGATGTTAAAAGAGTTAAAAAAGGAAAGCGAAATATCAGAAGACGAGATGTATAAATATCAGGATAAAGTACAAAAGATTACTGATAAATTCATTGAAAAAATAGATGAAATCAGAAAACAAAAAGAGCAGGAAATACTCGAATTTTGATTCTCACTATCTTTAAAATCATTAAATTAGGACGCAGACCCGCTTGCCGGATGTCGGGCAGGTCTTCGCAGATCCATGCAGACAATAATTTTTTATTTCTTAATCCAAAAAATCTGCGTGAATCAGCGTCCAAGATGGGATTTCCTGCTATTACATTATCCTCTCACATTCTTTATCTAAGCCCCTCAAATGGAACGATTAAACCCAGATAAATTACCTCAGCATGTGGCTATTATAATGGATGGTAACGGCCGATGGGCAAAGAGAAGAGGCCTTACCAGGATTGTTGGCCATCAAAAAGGGATAAAATCTATAAGGGATGTTGTCAAAACTAGTAGGGAATTAGGCATAAAATGGCTCACTCTCTATGCATTTAGCGAGGAAAACTGGAAAAGGCCTCAATATGAAATCAAGGCCTTGATGAATCTTCTAACTCGCTATCTTACGACTGAATTAAAGGAAATGCTCAATAATGGGATCAGGCTATTATCAATTGGGCAAACAGAAAAACTTCCACCGGAGGTTCAGAGAATCCTGTGGCAAACAATAGAAAAAACTGCACACAATAAAGAGATGAACCTTACCCTTGCCTTGAGCTACGGAGGAAGACAGGAAATTGTATGGGCTGTAAAAAATATGCTAAAAGACATGGAAAAGGCTACATTAAATATCAAGCAGATTACAGAAGAACGTTTATCTCGCTATCTTTATACCTCTAATATCCCAGATCCAGATTTACTTATACGAACAAGTGGAGAATATAGAATAAGTAACTTTCTTCTATGGCAAATAGCCTATGCAGAGATCTTTATTAGTCCTATTCTATGGCCAGATTTCCACAAGGAGCGATACCTGGAAGCCCTTCTTGATTACCAAAAACGTGAAAGACGTTTTGGGTCCACCGGAGAACAGATAACTCCACCTAAAAAAAGATAAAATATGACGACAACGCATATGAAGAGGGTAATAACAGCCTTCATAGCAATCCTTTTTCTTATTGGAGTCATAAGGTATGCCCCTTTATGGGTCTTCATCATTTTAATTCTGTTTGTAGCATTAATAAGTTTGAACGAATTTTATGCACTAATAAAGCCTAAGATAGCGGAAAAGATTGTCTTCGTTAATTATGTATTAACCGCTATCCTTTTTTTTTCTATTCTCACTAACAGTCACCGCTATATTGCACTATTTCCCTTTTTTGTTATCTTTCCGTTAGCCTTTTTTATATTCACCTATCCGAAGAGTCACCACAAAATCGGTGATATTGCCAACTTAATTATGGGGCCATTTTATATCTGTCTACCTCTGGTCCTTCTTGGAATAATCGCGAGACTTCCTCAGGGTCGCATGTGGATCTTTTTCATCCTGGTTGTTATTTTTGCTGGTGATACTGGTTCCTTCTATTGTGGGAGCTTTTTTGGAAAACATAAATTAACCCAGATCAGCCCTGGAAAAACCTGGGAGGGCACAATAGGAGGCTTGATAGCAAATATCGCATCTGCTGGTCTATTTGGTTATGTATTCTTTACTTCTTTGTCTGTTATCTCTATTATGATAGTAGGTATCGTA
>JAFDHR010000359.1 GCA_019308645.1 Deltaproteobacteria bacterium | reverse complement strand
TGACGTAACAGCTCCCATGGCGGGAAAGGTAATTGATGTGAAGGTTAATGTTGGTGACACGGTTAATGAAGATGATGATCTTATTATTCTTGAGGCAATGAAGATGGAGATGCCCATAGTAGCTTCAGCGTCAGGAACGGTAAAGGAGATAAAATGTAAGAAAGGAGATTCAGTTGGGGCTGATGATGTGTTAGTGGTAATCGAATAGATACATGTTTCTTTTAACGAGTGTGAATTAATTGCCCTGTCTGAGTATCGACAGGGCAATTTTATCTGAAATACCCTCAAAAAATGTATCAATCCTTTAAAAACTTCATAATTTCAGGATGGTTTAACATTTCTGAAATATAGTATAAGTTCAGCCACCAAGTCCCTGGCCCAGACCTGGGATGCAGGGACTTATTTTTATAGCACCGCCTCTTTAAGATTAAAGGATTAATAGATTATTACAATCATTTCGCACCCTTGGCCCAGACCTGATTTTTCAGCCTGAGATCCATAGACTTAGCTTCGGAAATATTACAGCGACAGTAATATATTCCAGGCAAGTCGTGCCAGGGCAGGCAGGGCGGGCTCAAAGGCACGAAGAAATGATTATGTCTCTTATTAAAAATGATATTTAAAAAATTATATAATAATCTTGGTGACTTGGTGTCTTTGTGGCTGAACTATTACCTGAAATAGAGCATTATATTTAAAGGGAGCACATTATTATGATTGATTGGAATCTTGCAGTAAAGATATTTTCTTTTGGCTTAGCTGCTGTTTTCTCCTCCCTTGCAATACTTATAGCGGCAATATATGCATTTGGGCGGATTTTAAAGAGTATAGAAAAAAAAGCTGATTAGAAAGGAAAAATTATGCTTGACATGGTCTTGACTACCGGTGTTGTGCACCTGACCTTAGGTAACCTTATTATGTGGCTTATTGCATTTTTCTTTATCTATTTGGCAATAACAAAAAATTACGAACCTCTTCTTTTGGTACCTATTGGTTTTGGCATATTAGTTGTAAATTTACCCCTGACATTTCTCATGCAGGAGGGTCAAGGGCTTTTATGGAAATTTTACCATTACGGATTAGAGTGGGAGGTAATCCCGCCCCTTATCTTTTTAGGTTTAGGCGCCATGACAGATTTTGGACCTATGATCGCCAATCCTAAAACACTCATATTAGGCGCAGGGGCCCAATTCGGTGTGTATATTGCTTTTTTTGGAGCCCTCATCCTCGGTTTTCAAATACCAGAGGCCTGTTCAATAGGTATAATTGGCGGCGCTGATGGCCCAACAACAATATACACAACAGTCCACCTTGCCCCTCACTTATTGGGTGCAACGGCTGTAGCTGCTTACTCGTATATGTCACTTGTTCCAATCATTCAGCCTCCTATCATGAGGCTCCTCACCACAGATAAGGAACGAAAGATAAAAATGAGGCAGTTACGGCCGGTTTCAAAGAAAGAGAAGATTCTTTTTCCCTTAGTGACAGTGCTGGTTATCTGTCTTATTGTACCAGCCTCTGCACCACTCATGGCAATGTTTATGTTGGGAAACCTTTTTAAAGAATGCGGTGTAGTAAAAAGGCTTTCAGATACAGCGTCCAATGAACTTATGAACATCGTCACCATACTTCTGGGTATTAGCGTTGGCGCGACCATGTCAGCTGAGGCCTTCTTAAAACCGCAGGTTATTTTTGTATTCATTATGGGTCTTGCAGCCTTTGCCTTTTCTACAGCTGCCGGAATACTTTTGGCAAAATTTATGAATCTTTTTTTCAAGGAAAAGATAAACCCTTTGATTGGCTCCGCTGGTGTATCTGCTGTTCCTATGGCTGCCAGGGTAAGCCAAATAATGGGCGCAAAGTATGATCCAAAGAACTTTTTACTTATGCATGCCATGGGTCCCAATGTGGCAGGCGTTATAGGCACAGTCGTTGCTGCAGGAGTATTCATTGCACTTGCAGGGTGATGAAAGAGAGGTAAGAAGATATGTTTGACGAAAAAGAGATTAAAGAAATAAAAGAAGAATACAGAAAATGGTCTGACAAGGTAGAAGGAAAATTAGCAAAGAGACCAGAAAGAAAGGCTGATTTTGCTAATACCTCAGGCATTCCTTTAAGGAGAGTGTGTACACCTTTAGATGCAGCGGATTTTGATTATATGAAAGAGGTCGGTTTGCCAGGGGAGTATCCCTTTACAAGAGGGGTTCAACCAACCATGTACCGGGGAAGATTATGGACTATGCGACAATATGCAGGTTTTGGTACTGCCGAGGACACAAATCGACGATACCGGTTCCTTCTCGATGCAGGTCAAACAGGTTTGTCAGTGGCCTTTGATCTTCCAACTCAGATAGGGTATGATTCAGATCATCCGCTGGCTCAAGGGGAGGTAGGCAAGGTTGGTGTAACCATTGATTCATTAAAGGATATGGAGACACTATTTGACCAGATTCCCTTAGCCAAGGTAAGCACCTCAATGACCATAAACTCACCGGCTGCTATACTTTTAGCAATGTATATGGCAGTGGCTGAAAAGCAGGGTGTAGCATCAAAGGATTTAAGGGGAACCATTCAGAATGATATACTAAAAGAGTATTCTGCCAGGGGCACATATATCTTTCCTCCTAAACCTTCTATGAGGATTATTACAGATATCTTTTCATTTTGTTCACAAGAGGTTCCCCAATGGAACACAATCAGTATTAGTGGATATCATATCAGGGAGGCAGGTTCTACTGCGGTTCAGGAGATAGCTTTTACTCTGGCTGACGGCATTGCCTACGTGGAGGCGGCATTAGATGCCGGATTAGCTGTAGATGAGTTTGGTCCACGACTTTCATTCTTTTTTAATGCCCACCTTGATTTTTTAGAGGAGATTGCAAAGTTTAGGGCTGCAAGAAGACTGTGGGCGACAATTATGCGGGACAAATTTAAGGCCAGGGATCCACGGTCAATGATGATGAGGTTTCATACCCAGACTGCTGGCTGCACCCTCACTGCACAGCAGCCAAAAAATAACATAGTAAGAGTGGCCTTTCAGGCCCTTTCTGCTGTTTTGGGTGGCACACAATCACTGCATACAAATTCAATGGATGA
>JAFDHR010000358.1 GCA_019308645.1 Deltaproteobacteria bacterium | reverse complement strand
CCTACCAAATTCAGCAAGGGAGGATGCTTAACATATGCCTGGACACAGACGGGCTAAAAACCGCTCCCTCTGGGCAGGCATGCGTTGAACAGAACCGCTTCGCGGAGTGATTTTTACTTCCCACTTTTTCCTCACTTTTAACAGTAATCTTCATTTACACTCCTTTGTACAACCAAGTTAAAGAGCTATATAATGCCTCCTGAACGGACATCCATAGGGGATATCTGGTCAAATTCGCATAACCCATATACAAAGGAGGCATTATTATGAGCGCATTACTTCGCACAAAGTTCACCAATCACATGACATTGCGGGGGTTTTCCCCAAAAACCAAAGAGGCATATATCGGCACTGTTGCTCGTCTGGCCGGATACTTTCATCAATCTCCGGATAGACTAAGTAACGATTCAGGCATACCTGCTTCATCTGATAAACGAGCGCAAACTGGCCTGGAGTTCCGTAAACGTGGTCTTTTCCGGGCTTCGGTGTTTTTATAGCAATGTACTCAAGTGGGATAAGACCATGTTCCATATCCCGCCCCGTTCTGGACAGAAAAAGCTGCCTAAGCTGTTGAGTCTTGAACAGGTGCATAAAATACTCAAAGCAACCGCCAACATTAAACACCGTGCATTGCTTATGACTGTTTATGGTGGAGGCCTTCGTGTCAGTGAAGTGGTCCGGCTAAAACCTCACCATATCGAAAGTGAGCGGATGATGATCCGGGTTGACCAGGGCAAAGGCAAAAAGGACCGCTACACCATATTGCAGCAAAGCCTTCTTGATCAATTAAGATCATACTGGAAGGCATGTCGCCCCCATTCATGGCTCTTTTTCGGCAAGGACAAAGACAACCCCATGTCCATTGCCACCGCTCAAAGGATATATTACAACGCCAAAAACAAAGCGGGCATTAACAAAGGCAATGGTATTCATACACTCAGGCACTGCTTTGCAACCCACCTACTCGACCAAGGCGTTGATATTTACACCATCAAACAGTTGATGGGACATACCGCCCTGGTAACTACTTCAAAGTACCTGCATACGACCCGGGAAAAAATCGCTGCTGTCAAAAGCCCTCTGGACAATCTGGATATATAGGAGGGCTGAGACATGTTATCAAAAGACATTAGTAAAACCGGATCAATCCGTTCAAACAGCCGTCACCCAGAAGTAGCTGATATCTTCCGGCTCTACGGTGATGATTATCGCAAAACCCGCAACCTTTCTTTTGAACAATTAAAGGTGATGCACCATATCGAAATATGTCGCACTGCTGCCATGGGTGGTCATATTGAACAGTGCACTGAATGCGGTTACGAGCAAAATGCTTACAACTCCTGCCGTAATCGTCACTGCCCAAAGTGCCAGTCCATGGCCAAGGAAAAATGGCTTAATGATCGTAAGGCAGAGCTTTTACCAGTGGGGTATTTCCACCTGGTGTTCACCCTTCCTCATGACCTGAACCCGATCATTTTATGCAACAAAAAGGTTCTGTTGGATATTCTGTTTCAGGCAGTCAGCCAAACTCTCCAGGCATTTGCCAAAGATCCTCAGTGGCGACTTATGGGACAACTCGGCTTTATTGCTGTGCTGCACACCTGGAGCCAGACAATGATGGATCACTTTCATCTACATTGTATAATCCCCGCTGGGGCCCTTTCTTTTGATAAAAACCGTTGGATATCGGCCAGGAAAAAGTTTTTGTTCAAAACCAGATCGCTGGCAAAGGCATTTCGAAGACTGTATATACAAAAACTGCTGGCAGCATACAAAAAAATCAATTGATTTTCCCGGGCAATATAGCTCAATCAGGGTCTGACGAAGGTTTTGCAAAGCTCATAAATGACTTAAAAACCAAAAAGTGGCTCATGTATGCCAAGCGGCCTTTTGCAGGTCCTGAGCAGGTGCTTGAATACTTAGGACGCTACACCCACAGGGTGGCCATATCCAACCATCGTATTGTGTCCATTGACGATGGAAGGATCACCTTTTCCTACAAGGACCGCAATGACGACAGTAAGACAAAGCTCATGACGCTTAAAGCCGATGAGTTCATACGGCGGTTTCTTCTACATATCCTGCCACAACGGTTTGTGAAAATCCGTTATTTCGGGTTCTTGTTCAATCGAGACAGATTAAAGAACATCGAGCTGATTCGAAAGCTCACAGCTGCGGTCGCAATATTTACTGAAAAGGTTGAAGAAACCGTTCAGCAGATCATGCTACGACTTACCGGTGTGGATATCACCCTCTGCCCGCATTGCGGAAAGGGCCGCATGATCCCTGTAGTCAAAATCCCGAGAGCCGGATAGATTTCAAAGGAGCTGTGATGGGTTCATCTTAACAACATCAAAGCATTTTTTTGTAAATATATTCACCAGCTGCAAATGCGCTCGAATGCGCGGCAGGACAGCTATGCCCTTATGCAGCCTCTTACGCTTGTTTTCCAAATGATTGCAGACGAAATTTCCCGCAATTTACATTCAGATACAGTAAATCCGGGTTCCAATCACCTTTATCCAGGGTTCACAGTGCCAAACCCGGTAGCTTTTCCTTGCAATTGCCCGTCCACGGATGATATAAAAACCCCATAGCACTACCTTGAAAGTGACGGCTCTGTTCAACCACATTTTATCCACCATCCCACTCCCGAATTTCAAGGCTGGTTTCTAACTCACCATTTTTGGAAAGGAGGAAACGCCTCCGTTTCTATTCGCGGCGGGACGATGGATAAAACGCTATTCGTTAAATGACAAATTGACTCTTTAATATGACAATTAAAACTCATAACAATGCGCTCCATAGCGGCAGGTGAGCTTTGTCGTTGGGTGAGAGGATAATCATATATGGCACTTTGAAAAATCACCGATAAAGGCCCTGCCAAGGTTAAGGAGACAAAATTTAAGCAGGAAAAGCTGCTCGAAGAACATCTTGAAGATTGGATAGCAAGTGATCCTTCTATGCTTGGTGAACCACTACTGGTCTTCGGTCGACAGGTAATTATACCTAACACAAAAGGATGCAATTAAAAGCGTTAGTTTTGTGTTCAAAAACTAAAATAGAATAAAAATATTTGAGGGACAGAAAAGAAAAAAGAAGTAGACAA
>JAFDHR010000357.1 GCA_019308645.1 Deltaproteobacteria bacterium | reverse complement strand
CCCAGGTCTTCCTCGCTGGGATTCAATTCAGGCCATCTTCTGGCAGGGTTTCCAAATCCAAGGACTCCCACAGTGCTGTTTATCAGAAACCTGGATAATTCTGCACTGGCTGCGCGCCCCTTTCCCTGCAAAAGGCAGCTGACCATTCGAATGGGCATTGTAATGTTACGGAAGAAATTTTTTACACCGCTTCTGGCTGGCGTGGGTATCACAGCCTTGTATCCCCTTGAAAGGGGCTTCAGGAGCCAGAAGTAGAGCTTGTCGTTGAAATGGAACATAGCCCGGTTCCAAGGGGATAAAGGGTCCGCCACCTGCACTACCTCTTCTTCGGCATCTTCGCCAAAAAACTCCAGGCTATCGTCAGAAGAATCCTCTTCATTATCGCCTTGTTTCGATGTGGTCTGGTTTAATGCTAATATGGTTGTTTCCTTGTTCTGATGACCTGCCCGAAATCCCTGCCCGACATCTGGCAGGCGGGCGGCAGGCAGGTATGAGATATCCTGCGGGACCGAGGAAGGGATGACATCGTTTCTATGGGCACACCCAACTAAAGAAAAAGTGAGAAGAAGGAAAACAAATAATAGATGTTTCAATTGATTTTCTGTCCCTTTTAGCATTGTTCAGCTTCTCCTTTTGTAGCGAGAAGGATAGGGAATTGATGGTTTTGTGTCAAGCGCAAATCATCCACCGCAGGCGGATTGTGTCTTCAAACCTCTTGTCAGATTAATGTGGAGCATGGATGCCTTTTCGTTGTGCCTTTTCTGTTGACACTCAAATGCCTTTACCCTATACTTTTTTCCGCCAGAATCGGGTTCCTGTCAAAGGGCCAAACATGAAAAGCCTTACTTCATTTTAAGGGCTCAAGCACCAAATTTGTTAATCAGGTACGAGAAGATAAATTCCCTTAGTCACATTAAATAAAAAAATTAATCAAATATGATAAATGGTTTCGCAAAGCTCTATAATAAAATTGTTTTAGGGCACCCCAAAGTTGTACTTATAGTGCTTTTATTGTTGCTTTCGTTTTTTTCATATCACGCAAAGGACTTTAAACTCGATGCCTCTCCTGACACACTCCTTCTAGAAGATGATAAGGACTTAAAGATATTCCGTGAGATTAATTCCCGTTACACGATCAAGGAATTCTTCATGGTAGCGTTTACTCCCTATGAGGATTTATTCTCCGAAGGATCATTAGAGGTTTTAAAAGAGTTACGGGAAGAATTAAGGGCATTAGAGAGGGTTGATTCGGTAGCAACCCTCCTTGATATTCCGCTTTTAGGTGCTCCCGGCTTAGAGCTCTCAAAAATGACAGAGGAAACCGTCAAGAGCCTGGAAGATCCCGGTGTTGACATCCAGGAGGCAAAAAAGGAGATACTGGAAAGCCCGATTTATAACGAGTTGATTTTAAGCAACGACGGCCAAACCACCGCCTTGGTCGTGTACATGAAACACGACCCTTATTTCTCAGAGCTTGCTGAAAAAAGGACTCAGCTTCTGGCAAAAAAGAGGACAGAAACACTCAGTGAAAACGAGCAATCTCAATTAGCAACCTATATGGCTGAGTATGAGGATTACTATGCCAAGTATAGCAGAGAGCGGCATCAGGACATCGAGAGGATTCGATCGATTCTGCGCCCCTATAAGAAATACGCTGAAATACATCTTGGCGGTGTTCCAATGGTCGCCGATGACATGATCACATTCATCAAAAGCGATCTGGTGGTATTCGGTTTTGGTGTGTTCATCTTCATAGTCGTAACCCTCGCCATTCTGTTCCGCGAAATACGATGGGTAATCTTGCCGCTGCTGACTTGCTTTTATGCGGTTCTCGTCATGATTGGGGTGCTCGGTTTTTTAAACTGGAAAGTGACTGTCATATCCTCAAATTTCATCTCCTTGATGCTGATACTTACCATGTCGATGAACATTCACCTGTCTGTTCGCTACAGGCAGCTTTGTAACGATATGGCCTCAGAGCGTCAGCTCGATATTGTATACACCACTGCCAAAAAAATGGTGTGGCCGTGCCTCTATGCCGCCTTAACCACAATCTTGGCCTTCAGCTCATTAGTATTCAGCGGCATTCGACCTGTCATTGATTTTGGATGGATGATGGCCATAGGTCTGTGCGTAACCTTTCTCACCACATTTTTGTTGTTTCCTGCTGTTTTAATGTTACTCAAAAAATCCAGTCCCTCGATTACTCGCAAAGGGCAGTCTTTCATCACTTCTCGACTCGCCTCAATTGCCAAACTCCACGGGGGCAAGGTAATCATCGTATCAATCGTGCTTGCCGTCATAAGCTTAATCGGCATCAGTAAGCTAAAGGTAGAAAATAGTTTCATAAATTACTTCAGCAAGAGAACTGAAATATATCAGGGAATGAAATTAATAGATGATAAGCTTGGCGGCACATTTCCGCTCGACATTATGCTCAACTTTGGCGAGCAACAGGGCAACAGCACAGCAGAGAATAATCTTGTTGACACCGATGATGAGGATTCCCTCGAAGAGGATGATTGGGCTGGAGATCATGACCCAAAAGATTACTGGCTTACGCCTTTTAAAGTTGAGAGGATTAAAGAAGTCCATGATTATTTAGCCGGATTACCAGAAACCGGAAAGGTTCTCTCCCTTGCCTCCATTATAAGGGTTGCCGAACAGCTCAATAAGGGGAAAGAATTTGACGGCATTGAGCTGGGGGTGTTGAGCAAAAAGATTCCTGATCGAATTCGATCTGAGGTGGTGGATCCGTATGTCTCCATTGACAACAATGAAGCCCGGATCTCCATTAGAATCTTGGACTCACTGGAAGATTTAAGGAGAAAAGAGCTTCTGGATAGAATCAGTGGTGATCTTATAAATAAATTTGGGCTTTCAGGGAACAAAGCAACGGTCGCCGGAATGCTCGTTTTATACAACAACATGTTGCAAAGCTTATTTAAGTCCCAAATTTTATCATTGGGTATTGTGTTGTTAGGAATTGGGATCATGTTACTCGTTTTGTTCAGGTCCATAACTCTATCCATAATCGGCATTATTCCCAATCTGCTTGCAGTAGGTATAGTGCTCGGCATAATGGGCTTAACAGGCATATCCCTGGATGTGATGACCATCACGATCGCTGCTATC
>JAFDHR010000356.1 GCA_019308645.1 Deltaproteobacteria bacterium | reverse complement strand
CATCAGGGGGGGTTAAGATTGCTGACAAAATAAATGAGCAGAGAATAGCAAACTTGCGGAATTTTTTCATTTTATCTGGTGTTATCAGTCCAATCTTGGTTAGGAGGAGGACTACGATAGGCATCTCGAAAACCAGACCGAATGCTAAAAGCAACCTGATTGCAAATGAGAAATATTGCTTTACAATTTAAAACCATAAGGAAAAACAACAAGATATCCGAATAAAGCGCCGACAGCAAAGAGGATACTGGAAAACAAGACAAAAGGGATAATATATTTTTTTTCCTTTTGGTAAAGGGCAGGGGCTAAAAACATCCATAGCTGATAAAAGATAATCGGAATAGCGAGGATAATGCCGGCAACAAGGGCTACCTTAATATAGGCTATAAACATCTCAGGAAGATTGGTAAAAATAAGCCGGCTATCATCAGGGAGGACTTTGGTAAGGGGCAAAATGAGATACGAGAAAAGTTGTTTAGCAAAGATATAAGAGAAAATAAATCCAATGCCTATGGCTATCGCGCAGATTACCAATCTTTTCCTTAATTCTTCTAAGTGGCCCAAGAATGGCTGTTTTTCATCCGTCATCTTCTTTTTTCTCTGTGCCATTATTCTTGCTTGCTTTCTTATCAGGCTCTACTGTTATATTATCTTTTTCTTCCATTTCCGCTTCTATTTCCCCTTCATGTATCATACCGCTTACAGAGTCGGCCAATTCTTCTTCTACCCCTTTGAGCTCGTCTCCCATATCAAGATTTGATTTTATCTCATTCGTTGCTTTTCTAAACTCAGCCATCCCCTTGCCCAAAGCTCTGGCCAGGTCAGGCAACTTCTTTGGACCGATAATAATTAAAGCAATCACAAAGATAATGATCAATTCAGGCATACCAATGCCAAACATATGTGATGTCTCCTTTTAAAATCCAGTTATTATTATTTCCTTTACAAGGAGCGATGGGGTCCTGATTCTGCTGAGAAATTTCAGATCGTTTCCCAATTTTTCAACAACAGAAAACAGTCTCAAACCTCATCCCCCGAGCCCTGCTTAGTGCCTGAACGAAAAGCCAGTTCAGCCACGATTTTAGATTTTACCCGCCTGCCGTCCGTCGGGCAGGGATTGCGGATTTTGGATTAAAAAACAAAGCAATTTTAAAGCCTTGAAGATTTAAGGCCAAAACTTGAAAACTATATTTCGGGGTTTTCGTCCAGACACTACTTAGCCGATCAGATATAATTTTCACTATATCCTTTGTGTCCATATCCAATGATGAGTTATAGTTCAAGGTATCTACTCAGGTATCTTGCCACAAAGGCACCAAGACACCAAGATTAGAGAATTATTCTTTATTATAGCCTTGTTAATACTTGGAACATGAAAATTAATGAGAAAACTCCGGTATTTAATTTATATCTATCACCTCTTTGGGTCTTTGTGCCTTGGTGGCTGAATAGTTATAGTTCAAGAATCATTGCGATCTCGTCACAGTCAGGAAACCGCGGGCATTTTAAACAATCAGCCCAGATCTTGTGTGGCAGTAATGATTTCTCTACCTCTTTGAAACCAAAGCGGGTAAAAAAACCGGTTATCAGGGTCAAGACAAATACCTTTCTGAGGCCAAGTTCAACTGCCTCTGAAAGGCATGCCTCAACAAGTTTACAACCAAGGCCTATTTTTTGGCTTCCTTCAACAACTGCTAAGGATCGTATCTCCCCTAAATTTTCCCAGCATATACTGAGGGTGCATACCCCTGCAAGGCTTCCCTTGACCTCGCTGTTTTCTATAACATAGAAATCCCGAAGATGGTCATAGAGTTCGCTTAATGAACGAGGGAGCAAGAGAGCCTGGTCTGCATAATGGGTTAAGATAGCGTGTATAGATTTTACATCTTGAATTTTTGCTTTCCTGAGCATGGGCATTCCTTATTATTCATTATTCATTATTGGGATATACAATAAATGGCTTGAAACCTTCTTTATTGGCCAACCTTTTGGAACATTGTTTGGCCTTTTCTATGTTAGAGAATGGGCCACATCGAATCCTGTAGTACATCTCACCATTGATCAGAATTTGATAATAATAGGCCTGATAGCCCAATCTTGTTAATCTCTCCACCATTTTTTTCGTTTTTGCCTTATCCTTGAGTGCGGCTACCTGAATACTATAACTACGGATTTCCTGTTTTAATTGCCCTAATTTTGTCTTCTCTATTTTTTTTACTTGATTTTTCGACAAAGTGGCAGGCGGTGCGTTTTTCTTAGCCTTTTCTTTTTTCTCAATAAGTTCATGATAAAAGGTAAGTTCGTCTATTTTTATAGGTGTTACATGATCATTTTTTTTCTCTGTCTCATCCTTCACACTTTTCTTCTTAATAAAAGAAAAATTCTCTATTGAGTTTGGCAACAAACCTCTCCCAACCAATATCCCCAGGAAAAACACCCAGCCCAGGACAAAGAAAACCCCGATAGAGAATAAAAAGAGGGATCTGAAAGAGAATTGAAAGGTATGCCTCTTTCTTTCTTTCTCTGGAGTGGGTTTTCTATTAACCATTATTTGGATCTGCTCAATAATTTAAGGAAGGGCATGGGTATCTTTTTTTGTTATGCCCTTCTTACAGGGCGCTTTACTATGTCATTTCAAAATTGGGTAATAGCAACTTGGCCTTAGAATCATATGATCCGTCTATATTACCCAATTTTGAAACGACAACTAATCTGAGTTATATGTAAGGCCTGCCCTGGCGCGACTTCCTCGGCAAATATTGCAATATCTATATCATTTATAAGTCCTGGCAATATAGCGACAGCATTGCTTGCCAGGTCTGGGCCAGGGGCATAAGCAAAAAAAGATACCCATGCCCCAAAAACGCATTAAATTTCCACAGGATTTTGAGCAATTACCATTATTTGTTCACTACATGATTTCAGGGGCACTAAGGCCCAAAAGGCTGAGACCGTTTTTGATTACAATCTTTACACCTAAGGATAATAAAAGCCTCGCCTGACTTAAGTGTTTATTTTTCCCGATGATCCTGTGTCTGTTGTAATACCTGTGAAAGTTACCAGCAATTTCTGTTAAGTAATATGTCAGCCTGTGAGGTGCTAACTCTCTAACAATTTCCTCTATAAGGGAAGGAAATTCAGCCAGTTTCCTTATCAAGGCAATTTCTTCGTCTAAAACCAATCTTTCATAGATCGGGCCAGGGTTTTCAGGAAGTGAGATATTTTCAATAGCTGCCTTTCTAAATATGCTGCAAATCCTTGCGTGGGCATATTGGACATAATATACTGGATTTTCACTATCCTTTCTTTTGACCAGGTCTATATCAAAA
>JAFDHR010000355.1 GCA_019308645.1 Deltaproteobacteria bacterium | reverse complement strand
ATGCGCAGGAATTGTCTTTCGATTTACTCCATGCACCCGGTGCAAAAGAAAAGCTGGCTGACACTACATTTGTGACGGCAACAGACGGGAATCATGGCCGAGCAGTTGCATGGGCCACACAGCAACTGGGGTGTAATGCTGTCGTCTATCTGCCAAAAGGCATCTCTACAGCACGGCATGAATCTATCAAAGCGCATGGCGCTCAAACACTTATTATCGATGGCACCTATGATGATGCTGTCCAGCAAGCGGTAGAACAGGCTCAAAAACAAGGTTGGATTTTGCTGCAGGATACAGCAAGAGAGGGATATGAGGAAATTCCTTTAAAAATCATGCAGGGCTATCTCACTATTTTACACGAGGGTTTGGAGCAATTGGAAGGAGAAATTCCCACGCATGTTTTTGTGCAGTGTGGCGTGGGTTCTCTGGCAGCTGCCAGCCAGGCGTATTTATTTGAGTTATTTGGCGACGAACGACCTCTATTTGCTGTTGTGGAGCCTACCCGTGCTGCCTGTTTTTATGAACCCATGGCCACCCATAAGAGAAAGCCTAAAAAACTCAGTGGCAATCTCAATACGATTATGGCTGGCCTGGCGTGTGGTGAGCCAAGCACCCTGGCATGGAAGATACTTCGAGACTACGCTGATGTGTTTGTTGCCTGTCCAGACTATACAGCAATGAGAGGCATGCGTATTCTCGGCAATCCCCTTCAGGGTGATGACAGAGTTATTTCGGGCGAATCAGGTGCGGTAACTCTGGGTCTGCTTACGACTGTACTTGCACAGGCATCCTACCGAAAAATCGCTGATGCATTACAGCTCAATGACTCGTCAACAGTCTTACTGCTATCAACTGAAGGTGATACAGATCCCTCTATGTACCGAAAGATTGTATGGGGTTGATATGAACGAAACTTGAAGCTAGAAACTTGAAACTAGATAAGAAGACATTCTATCTCCTTATTAAATGAGTAACGAATGAGGATAAATTCTTTCATACTTCGTTGTGGCCGAAAGGCATGGAGGTTCATTGGAATAGGAAATCTTCATAATGACCCTTAGACTATTTACCAGCAACAGATTGGAGATCCTGGCCGATACATTGGCTGAAGCGCTTAGCAAACCTTTAGCATCAGTGCTGGATGAAGAAATTATTGTTGTACAGAGCAGAGGTATGGAGCGCTGGGTATCGATGCAGCTTGCCCAGCGTCATGGTATCTGTGCAAACTACAGATTCCCTTTTCCTAATGCCTTTGTCCACGAAGTATTTCAGAAAGCCATTCCGGATCTCCCTGAACATTCTTCTTTTGATCCCAAAATAATGACCTGGAGGATCATGAAAATTCTCCCTTCATGTATCAGAAGGCCGGGCTTTGAAAGCCTTAGCGCCTATCTGGGAGATACTCAGAGAAATTTAAAACGCTTTCAGCTTTCTGAGCGGATTGCAGACACCTTTGACCAGTACCTGCTTTTTCGTCCGGAGATGATTTTTAGATGGGAAAATGGAGAGGAAAATCACTGGCAGGCCGTGCTCTGGAGAGAACTCGTTAAAGAGACCGGAACAATGCATCGTGCTGCACTCGGCAAGGCCTTTCTTAAGACTACAGAGGAATTCCCCTACACAATACATAGTCTACCTGAAAGAATTTCTGTCTTCGGAATATCCGCACTTCCCAGATTTCACATTCAGATGCTTGACGCTCTCTCACAGTTTAGCCAGATAAACCTGTTTCTTATGAATCCCTACAAAGAATACTGGGGCGATATCCTTTCTGACTGGGAGATGAAAAAAACAATAGCAAGAAAGGGCAAGAGAAGTTTTGCCTTTGAAGAACTCCACCTGGGGAAAGGAAACAGCCTCCTGGCATCCATGGGAGTATTGGGTAAGGATTTTTTTGATCTTATAAATGAGTATGAGTGCGAGGAATTTCCATCGTTTAAAAATTCCGGTGAGGATAATCTTCTCTTATGGATCCAATCGGACATCCTGAATCTTCGAGACAGGCACCAGGAATTGGATGCAAAGGATATGATTGCACTTAATGACAACTCAATCCAGGTCCATTCATGCCATAGCCCCATGCGGGAAATCGAAGTCCTGTATGATCGGCTCCTTGATATGTTTGAAAGAGATTCGGACCTGCTACCCAGGGATATCCTGGTAATGACGCCAGATATAGAAACCTATGCTCCATATATCCAGGCCGTGTTCGATACCCCGGCAGATGCCTCCAGGAAAATCCCTTTCAGTATTTCAGATCGCAGCATAAGGAAAGAAAGCGATATTATCAACACATTCCTGGCAATTTTGGATCTCCTGGGCAACCGCTTTACCGCCTCGCAGGTTTTTGCCATTTTGGAATCGTCAGCAGTCCATCGAAAATTTGATATTATGGAGGCAGACCTTGCACTTGTTCGGAAATGGCTGACGGACACCCGAATACGGTGGGGGATCGACAGTAAAGACCGGAGCCAACTGGGCCTGCCTGCATTAGCTGAAAACACATGGAAGGCTGGCCTGGAAAGGCTGATATTAGGCTATGCGTTGCCTGGCCAGGATGAGAATATGTTCAATGATATTCTTCCCTACGATGATATTGAAGGGAACAATGCCTCTGTTTTAGGGAGGCTTCTTGATTTCACAGAGCAGCTCTTTACCCATGTCACATCCCTTGGTCAACCCCGCACTCTTAATCAGTGGTCAAAAACCTTAACGGAACTCCTTGAGCGGTTTTTTATGCCTGATGAGGATACAGAAAGAGAAATGCAGGTAATACGGCGCACCCTCAATGACCTGGGTGGCATGCAGGAAATCGCAGATTTTGGTGAAGAGATTGATATCAATGTCATCAAGTGGCACCTCAGAAATTTCCTTGAAACAGAAGGGTTTGGACTCGGTTTTATTACCGGAGGAGTTACATTTTGCGCAATGTTGCCCATGCGAAGTATTCCCTTTAAGGTCATCTGTTGTGTGGGTATGAATGGTGATGCCTATCCAAGACAGGCCAAGCCATTAGGTTTTGATCTCATAGCAAATTATCCTAAACCCGGAGACCGATCCAGGCGCAATGACGACAGATATCTCTTTCTGGAGGCAATACTTTCCGCAAGAAAGATATTATATACCAGTTATGTGGGCCAAGATATTCAGGATAATAGCATTAT
>JAFDHR010000354.1 GCA_019308645.1 Deltaproteobacteria bacterium | reverse complement strand
CATCTGTTATTGATGGCTGTGACGGGGAAATAGCGCGGTTGAAATTCCAGGTTACAGAATTTGGTGGATGGTTTGACGCTGTCTTAGACCGCTATGCCGATGCCTTTCTTCTCTTTGGTTTGACCTATTATGTCTATGCTGCCAATAGGGATATTTTTGCCCCTTTCATTGGCTTCCTGGCAATCATAGGCACCTTCATGAATAGCTATACGGCAGACAAATATGACGGTTTGATGAAGAGAAAACTTAAGCCAGGAAAGTACTATTTCAGAATGGGGCGTGATGTTAGAATGTTTATCATATTCATTGGGGCCTTACTAAATCAGCCTCTCTCAGTCCTTGCCTTAATTGCCCTTTTAATGAATTCAGAGAATGCCAGGAGGATAGTGGTTCTACACAAAAATGGATAATATTGATTGTGTAAAGAAGAGGATTGAGGAGATTATAAAAACATCTCCAGTTCCTGAAGACCCAATCCACTCAAAGAATGCCTTGGAGTGGCTGCTCCTGCTAAAGCCTGGTGCAGACAAGGCCCTGCAAATAGCTGCCTTGGGTCATGATATAGAAAGAGCTATTGAGGAACGGAAAGTAAGGCGCGAAGATTATCAAAATTACGATGAGTTTAAAGCAGCCCATGCTTCAAACAGTGCTAAGATCCTGGCAGAAATAATGAAAGGGTGCACCATAAGTAAAGAATTAACCGATGATAGCTTTTATCTGGTCTTCTATCATGAAACAGGAGGCACGAGACATGCTGACATTTTGAGAGATGCTGACAGTATCTCATTTTTCCATGTAAATCTGCCCTATTACTTTATCCGAAATGGCGTAGAAGATACAAAAAGGCGGTACCTGTGGGGGTACAGGAGGTTACCCAATAACCTGAAAGGGCTTGTGGCCGAGTTCGATTACCAAAATAAAGAACTTGCCTCATTGGTAAGAACGTGTATTGGTGAGAGTGAACAGTGATAGTGCCAAAACTCCCATCTCTCAATTGAACATTTCGGATACGGGCCTGAGATGCCTTTCTATTGACCTACAAGCGCCTTTATCCTATAGTAACCTCAACCAAAAGGAAGTTTCCATCACTGGGCCTCCTACGGTTGCAGGAAAGAAGCGGGGGTTAGTGAAACTTCCTTCAACGGTAAATTGAACTAACGTGGCGGTGAAATCAAAATGGAGGTGAGTTCAGATGAAAGAGCTGATTGAATACATTGCAAAGTCCCTTGTTGACAATCCGGAGGAAGTAAGTGTGACTGAACTTGAGGGAGAGCAGACCACTGTGATTGAGTTGAAAGTAGCTAAGGAAGATCTTGGAAAGGTAATTGGCAAGCAAGGAAGAACAGCCAGGGCGATGAGAACTATACTTGGTGCTGCCTCGATGAAGCTGAAAAAGAGATCTGTCCTGGAGATTTTAGAGTAGCTGAGTAAAGCAGGGCTTAGAAATCTAATTCTGATACTGATAGGATAGCGGCCCCCTGGGTTTGACTGGATTACTAGGGATAGTTACTTACGCCCAGTCTTTTGCAGCAGATAGATTCCCTATTGCATGGTGCAATCAATAGCTAAAGGAGGCTATTATGTTTTATATTCTTGCACTAGTATTGCTTATACTCTTTCTGAGCGCAGCCATCAAGATCCTGAGAGAGTATGAGAGAGGTGTTGTTTTTCGGTTAGGAAGGGTATTAAAGAGGGAAAAGGGACCCGGTCTTGTTATCATTATCCCCATTGTTGATAAATTGGTTAAGGTTAGTCTTCGCCTCGTGGCCATGGATGTTCCTCCCCAGGATGTAATCACAAAGGATAATGTCTCCCTTAAGGTGAATGCGGTTATCTATTTCAGGGTCATGGATCCAAACAATGCTATTATTGAGGTAGAAAACTACCTTTTTGCTACCTCCCAGCTTGCCCAGACAACCCTAAGAAGTGTGTGCGGACAGGTCGAGCTGGATGAGCTCTTATCAGAGCGAGACAAGATAAATACCACGTTGGCGTCCATACTCGATAAACACACCGATCCCTGGGGGATCAAGGTCTCTAATGTAGAGGTAAAGCATATTGATCTTCCGCAAGAGATGCAGAGGGCTATGGCCAAGCAGGCAGAGGCTGAAAGAGAGAGAAGGGCAAAGGTTATTAATGCCGAAGGTGAATTTCAGGCCGCTGGCAAATTGGCAGAGGCAGCCAAAAAGATAGAAGATTTTCCCTATGCCCTCCAGCTAAGATACCTTCAAACCCTCAGGGAGGTTTCAGCTGAGAGCAATTCAACCACCCTCTTTCCGATTCCAATCGATCTGTTTGAACCGTTTTTTAAGAAAAATAAATCAGAGTAACCGCTGAGCGGATACTTTTGCTCATGCAAACGTGCCATCTCCGCTTCTTTATGTTTGTGGCTTACCCTTTGATTCCCCTCTAGAGGGTCAAGGATCAAAACGTCCTGACAGAGGATGTCTGGCCTATTGACTAAAAAGGATCTGATACGATGCATATACTAATGGAAACCTACGCTGATACCGTGAAAGGAGTATCTTGAGTCGAGACGATCTAATCCAACTGGAAGGCGTAGTGGCCAGGGTTCTGGGTCGAGGGATCGTGGAAGTTGAATGCGAGGATAATGTCATTGTCAGGGGTGTTCTTTGCGGACGGATGAAAAAGAGAAAGATTAAGGTGATGAAAGGGGATCGAGTCCAGGTAAGAGTCTCACCATATGATACCTCACACGGGTTAATTACCTGGCGCCTTAAGTGATAAGCGCACATAGAGAACCGCAGCTCGAAGTTCAAGTTATTCCAATGAGATCCCGCTTTACTGTGCTAGGATTAGTGAGGTAGAAGACATATCTGAAAACGGCCTAAAAGATAGAAAGGTGCTAAAATAAAATGCTGATACCAATGGTTATAGAACAAACCTCTCGAGGAGAGAGGGCATATGATATTTACTCACGCCTCCTAAAAGATAGGATTATCTTTATGGGTGAGCAAGTTACTGATGATATGGCAAATATTATCATTGCCCAGTTTCTTTTTCTGGAATCTGAAGATCCAGATAAGGATATAAATCTATATATTAATTCCCCTGGGGGCTCGATTACAGCGGGCCTGGCTATCTATGATACGATGCAATATGTAAAACCTGACCTCACTACAATCTGTACCGGACAGGCCACCAGCATGGCCGC
>JAFDHR010000018.1 GCA_019308645.1 Deltaproteobacteria bacterium | reverse complement strand
GGAACATACAGCATTGATCTCAGTATTTTCATCAACAAAGCCCTCCTCACAACTGAATCAGTATCGACTGGCTATTTTCCGAAGACCTCTTGACAAACAGGCCCGATATCTTCCGGTCTGTCAACAACATGGGCCCCAACCTCTTTTAAGGCCTTGATCTTCCCTTCTGCTGTTCCTTTCCCACCTTCTACAATAGCACTGGCATGGGAAAACCGTAATCCAGAAGGAAGACCTTTGCCTGCTATGTATGCCACCAACGGCTTTGTATAACCTCCGGCTTTAATCACCTCTGTGGCCTCCTCTTCCATAACGGTTCCGATCTCCCCAAAATACACTACTCCATCCGTCTGGTCATCTTCTTGAAACATAGGAAGCAGTTCCGGCAATGTTGTTCCCAAAACTGGCTCGGAACCCAAATGAACCGCCGTGCTAATCCCAAAACCAGCACTGCAAACAGCCCAACTCAGCGTAGAGGTTTATCACGCCTATCCGGCCAGGTTTAAAGGCTATTCTCGGCAGATCTGAAGAACCAATAAAGCCACCTAACCCACCTAAAGAGGCCTTTCCAGGGCTCACTACTCCTGCTGAACCCGGGCCAATCAGTCGTATACCGTGTTTCTTGGCATGGGCAATGACTTCAAGGGAATCGTGCAAAGGCACCCTTTCTACCCGCATCAGAACTGTCTTTATCCCTGCTTCAAAGGCCTCTATCACTGCTCCCTTGGCCTCCGGACCTGGTACGACCGTAACAGCTGCATCGACTGATCCAACCGCCTCTAATGCTTTTTTCACGGTATCATATACCGCCACACCCCAGACCGATTGACCGCCTCGACCGGGCGTAACCCCAACAACTACCTTGGAACCCACCTCTATCATCCGCCTGGCTACACCTTGCCCAAACCTTCCAGTAATACCCTGGATAAGCATCCTTGTATTTTCATTAATCAAAACTGGCATGATACCTATCTCCTAACGATAACTTACCTCTGCTATTCTAAAGGGATTTCAATGCTGATACACCCAGCACCATACCGCTGGCAATTGTACTCACAGCTAATACACTCATTATCCAACCTTTTTATTTCTTCAGGATCCTTGACTGCCAGCACGGGTCTATTGTCCTCAATCTTTAAAATATTTCGGCCATATAATCGACATGCTTTTACACAGGAAAATTTGCACGCTGGATCTGACGTGTTTTCCACCGCGGGAAGACATCGGCTGTAATCAATAGTGATCTTAGTCTTTCTTGTTTCAAACTCTAGTTTATTCGCTCCCATCGTACTACTGCTCCTTCTGCGCTGTACGCCTCTCCATCTGATATGCCTTAACCAGCTCTTCTACCCTATCTGCAATGAAATCTGTATTGTAAATATAGTCTCTGCCATACAATTCCCAACGTAGTGACAAATGCTTAAACTCGCTTTTTATTATATCGTGCGCCTCCTCTTCCTTGTTCCCTGCAAGCAGCATAATTACAGGAAATCCTGGCCTGTTTTCAGTCTCTTCTTTAAATGCCTTCACAAGGGCATGAGCATGATGCCATTGCTCCTGATTTGCAAGGGTGGCCCCCATCAGGACATAGCCGTCAATGGGTTGTGACAGGATGTATTTGATCACACTGTAGATTTTACTGGCTGGAGGATCTCCGCTCGTATCCGCATAGTTGGCGATTTTAAAGCCCCGTGCCACAAATGCGCTCGCTCCAAGCATGGCGCCTCCACCACCGATACCATGAAACCCAAGCCAGCTTTCGCCTTCTATCTTTGGTACCATTTGCGCAAAATACCCTGTCCCTCGATAATCGCCTTCTTCTATGGTCATCCAGGCCCTCTGTTCCAACCTGGTGGGTGGCCTGTCCATGTCACGAGGCACCTTTATGCCCAACTCAGGGTGCCTAAACACGGAGTTATCATCAAGCGTAAGATGGCAATCAGCTGCAATAATACGGTTGTCCTTTGTTAAGACTAAAGGGTTGACTTCGAGAGCCCTGGCGTCATATTTGGTAAAGGCCTTATAAACATTGGAAATAACCCCTGCCAGTTCGTGAGTGAGCTCTCGAGACAAGTCCCTGCCATCGAAAGATACATTCGATAGCAATTGCTTTGTCTCCTCAGATCCTACACCCTGTAGGTAGTCAACATTCAACCGGGCAATCCTCTCAGGATTTCTCTGTGAAACCTCTTCAATAGAGGACCCTCCCTCACTGCTTACTATCAGTACCGGTCCTTTTACCTTATATGAATTACTTACTATGACGCCGGCATAGAGCTCCTTCTCAACATCAAGTTGCTCTTCGACCAGCACTTTCTCTATGGTCAATCCTTTGATCTCGCTACCAATCAGTTCTTTGGCAGCCTTTTTAGCCTCCTCAGGCGTTTTTGCGAATTTGATGCCTCCTGCCTTTAAACGCCCGGTCACCCAAACTTGAGCCTTCACAACAACGGGCCCCCCAATATCTTGGGCCACATTTCTGGCCTCGTCAGCACTTGCTACACACCTCCCTTTGGGCACAAGAATACCTGCCTTTGCGAGCATCTCTTTCCCCTGGTACTCGTAAACTCTTGCCATATATGATCTCCGTGGTATTTCAAAAATTCGGAAGCTGGCTGGTAAGAAGCAGCTCAGCCGAATCAATAAACAACTGAAACAAACTTTCTCTTAAGGAAAATTTTAATATCAAACACCTGTATCTTACTTCTCACTTTGCAAATCTATGCCAGCAAATAATGTGGCCAGCCTATCTGTTCAACTGTCTCTAAAGGCCATAAGCCTATTAAGCTTTCCAATGTCGTCCAGCTTGTCTAAAGCGAAAACTGTGTCGATGACTTGATCCACATGGTCTTCACTCATGTACTTTGAAGCCATGCTCTTAAACTTGTCCACAACTTCTTCATCCGTCATGGGATTGCGGGCATGTCCTCTGGGATAATCCACCCTAAGACTATACTTCTTGCCTTGCTTAGTGAAGATCTCTGAAATACCAGCGGGGCGGAATTTATCTAACTCAGGATCACCTTGAAGGACAACCTTATCGATAAGTTCTCGCACTTTAGGGTCATTATACTTTTCTGGGGTAAATTGTTTTGGCCCTATTTCGCGGTCTATTATGGCAATGGCAGTGAGGTAGTAGGAACTATGGTCAGCTGTCTCCTTGTTTTTTGGGTATTTTTTCACTGGGTCACCGGTGTGCTCAGCACACCGTTTGCTTGTGGTTATTCTGACTTCTATAACGTCCTCGGGATTAATGTCGTGTTCCCGTGCAAGGGTCAGCGTCGCTGTCAAATGTCCGTGAGCCGAAAAGTCGGCAATAATTGACTTGATACAGGTCTCGCGAATAGCGAATTTGCCTTTAAATCTTAATAGCGTGTCAAGGTCATAATTTCCGTCCATGATGACCTCTACAAACCCATCGCTCCCTTCTATCATGCCGGCTGGACCAGTGAAACCCTTCTGGGCAAACATGGCCGCCAAAATTCCTGCATAGGACATCATGGGGAACCGTATGTTCTTGGTCATCGTATACTCTTCTGCCGGCGTATCAAGAATTCCAAACACGGCATGGCAGGAACCAGATATACCCACCGCATTTTGCATCTGATCATCGGTAAGTCCCAGGATTTTACCTGCTACGAGAGGCATTACAAATGCACCCCTGGTATCACCATTCCACCCCCTCTTCTCCATTCCCGCACCAATAATACCTTCCAGGAAAGCCAGGGATAGATCATATCCCAAATTAATGGCCGTTATAACATCCTTGCCTGAAAGACGTTGACGCTCAGCCAGAGATAATATCGGAGGGATAACCTCACTGGGATGGTAGCCAGTTCTATAGGTCTCGCCCTGGATTATAAAGGCAGTATCGTTGTAATCGAGGTAGCGAACCATGGCGCCATTAGCCAGTGCAGCATTCAGGCAGGACGTCCTCAACCCGCTCCCGAAAACTGTTGCTTCTTCAGGATGACCGAACTCCTTAACGACTTCCTGAATCACCCTGCTTGCCTCACTCGCATAGCCACCTATGCCACAGCCAAGTGTGTCAAGCACAAGGCGCTCTGTCTGGTGTAATACATCGGATGGTAGGTCTTCAAAGATCAAACTGTTTGCGCTCTTTGCAAGCTCTCGCGCTACACTCACTATTTAACACCTCCTCAATTCGCTTTTGAAGGGCTAGGTTGGATGTACAACTCTCTGTGTTGCAATTATCGGGCAAATCCTTCCCCGCACTAAACTGGTCCCCACCCCGCAAAATTCTTTGATCTTTTTCTCTTCAAATTAACTGTATAGAGGTACTTATCGGCTCGATACAAAACCGATACATACTCAACAGGTTTGTGATTCACATCAAAAACCGTCCTTTCCCCCTTGAGCAGTGGATCGCCCACTCGTATTCCCAAGAGAGGCGCCACATGGGTGTCAGCAATCGTTGCCTCGATTGACTGAACTGCCTCGGTCACCTTTATACCCATATCGTCCTCGAGAATCATCAACAGGGGCTTAGCAATGAGATCATCTGTTTTGATCTTTTTGCCGATGTCAGGAGGTAAGTAGTTTAGGACATAAGAAAAGGGACTCCCCTCCACCAACCTAATCTTCTCAATCCGAAAAAGCTGGGTTCCCACCTCGAGTTCCAAATGCTCCTGAATAGTCTGCGGCCCCTCTACCATAGAGATGTTTAGGATTTTTGACTTAGTACGTATCCCCATCGAAATTAAGTCTTCGATAAAACCGGTGAATTTAGGAGATTCAAGGTATGTATATTTCTTAGAAACAAAAGTTCCCTTGCCTCTCTTTCGTACAATAAGACCATCACTTTCCAAGGAGGATAACGCCTGACGAACCGTAATTCGGCTCAAATTATACTCCTTGCCCAAAGCCTCCTCGCTCGGCAAGAGGTCTCCTCGGGCCAACTCACCTGAGACGATCCTCTTTCTTAAGATCGTCTCGAGTTGGTAATAGAGCGGTATTGCCTGGTTCTTAAGCATTTTTGATTTCAATATTCTTCATAATGAAGCTTCAAGGGTCGTTTTATAAACTCACCATAACCAGGCTGCCCAATGACTTTACCTTTTTCAAAAATCACCTTCCCCCTCAGGATCGAGTATTCCGGCCAGCCTTTTAACTTCATCCCTTCTTCAGGGCTAAAGTCCTGTGCTGTTTGCAAAATGTCGAGCGTCACCTCTTTTTCCTGGTTTATGTCAACAATAGCAAAATCCGCGTCACTGCCTACCATAACTGCGCCTTTTTTGGGATACAGATTGTGGTAACGGGCTGGGTTGGCTGAGTTGAGCTCTGCAATTCTTTGAAGGGGCAGGCCCCGCTTATGATACCCTTCATTAATCAAAACGGGAAACGTCAATGAGGTACCACCGAACCCAGGTAAAGATGTCCATAGATCTCCCTTTTTGATCTCTTTTGTGGCGCATGCATGATCGCTCACAACGGTCTTAATGCTACCATCCAGCACACATTTCCATAGGTATTCAATATCCTCCGGGCTCCGAATTGGTGGATTCACTTTCGCCAGACGACCCATGTCCATGTCATGGGATAGTGATAAATGGTGCAGCGTCGCTTCAAGCAAAAAGTCCAGGTGTGAATATCGAGCAGCCATATCCTTGGCTGCATCAACGGCCTTCTGACTACTTAAATGTAAGAAGTTTATTGGACAATCTGTGTTTTCGGCCATAACGCCGACTTCATTTATAGCGAGCTCCTCCTGCCACGGTGGCCGCGCATCGCTGTAGTCCTTAAGGAAATTCCCGCTTGGGTTCTTTTCAACCTCGGCTTGGGTTGCCTGTATTATCTCTGGATTTTCACAATGGATGCTCAACGGTATTCTGCCGTAGTCTTTAAAGAGATCATTCACCCTGCTGACTTCCTTCATGTACTTATAGAGGAAACCGAGATCAATAGGGGTATCTATCATAAGATAGTTCAGTGCGTCAGGAGAAGAACCAGCAAGATTAAGCAACTTATAAAACATAAAATATTTAAAGGTAGAGACGCCTGCCTCTCTGACGAGCCACTCAATCTCACCGATTTGTTCATCAGTAAACAGGGCCAAATGATATCCATAGTCCACTAAGAAAGAATCCTTAGATAGGTCTAAAAGCTCCGGGAAAATCTCCTTATAGGGCCCCATCTTATTCAAGTAGCTATGTCCTGTTCTAAAGTAACTCAATATCGTCGTAACACCACCAGATGCTGCCGATGTTGTTTCGCTAATCGCATCATCTTTATAAGGCCTGTATATGCCAATGTGAAAGTGAGAATCTACAGCACCTGGAAAAATATATCTATCAGTAGCATCGATAACTTGCCCTGCCTCTTCTGGCAATATTGAGTCCGCTATTGCCCCTATTTTTTCTCCAATTATCCCAATATCTGCCTTACGAACCCCAAGATATGGGATTACCACATTCCCACCCTTTATTACCAAATCATAATCAGACATCGTACTACCCTCCTTTTAGGAAAATTAAAAGGTTTAATACTCATCCTCCTTAATGCGATATAGGAAAGGATCATTCCCAAAAATCCAATTCCTCAGTTTCACAAATAACGTAAAACTTGAAATCCGTCTTACCCTGAGGACTTCTTTCTTTCGGCACCGGATGTTCTTCACGCCATTTCTTAGCCTTTTCAAAGGCCTCCATGCTCTCATAATGGAGCTCCGCGATTCGGTAGAAGGTAGTATCTCCCATGACAATGCCCTTAACGGTATTAAAGACAATCTTTTTTAGCCCTGGAATCCTGCGCAAATCAGGCACATGGATTTCTTGAAGCCATTTTTCATATTCCTCCACCGTCATTCCCGGCATAATGTCATAACCCAATATTGCCTTAACCATTTCTCACAACTCTAATTTTGCCTCAGTTTCATAAAAACGCAATGCTGAATGCTTGTATTATTGTTATAACTATAGATATTTATTGCTTTAGCATATTTTTTGTCAAGCATTTTTTACTGGTTAACTGAAAATTTTTTCTAGTCTCTCCAGGTGCTTCTGAGGCGGCGTTAGTGAGTAAAATTGAGGGATATATAAACAAATCCTCGTTGGTAACAAAGGAAAAAATAATTAAACTTAACAGCAAAGTTATTACACACCAGACTATTTACGCCTGTGATGTGCTGTCCATTCCATGGCATTCCAGCCACCTGTTATAAACGAGAGATTGGGAGGACCGGGATGGAAATAAAAGGTGGACTACAGAAATTATTGCATGGAGAATGCAAATGCTAGATAGGGCAGGCAAAGCAGCAGAGGCTGAATCTTCCGAGGAACATTTTCCCACTGAAGAGCCAGCAGAGGCCACTCCTATAGCAGGACCAGAAGAACCTGAAGACAACATACCATTTTAATAAGCCTTTGGCTTATTAAGGATCTTTCTGAGGAGGGCTTATTATCTAATCTTTAGGTTTCCTTTTTATTATCAGTATCCTCAGGGATTTCATCAGCGCTTTCCTTGGTGGACTTGGTTGAGTCTCTAAAATTCTTTATCCCCTGACCGAGACCTTTTCCAATTTGAGGAAGTTTTCCTGCGCCGAAAATTACCAGGATAATAACAAGAATTATAAGCAATTCTGGCATGCCAAGACCAAACATTTATGCACCTCTTAATTAAACGTATTGGAAATTCCTTTTTTGCCGCAGACACACGCAGATTATTAAGATTTTAAATATTTTGAGAAAATAATTTTCTGCGGATATCTGCGAAAACCTGCCCGCCATCCGGCAGGCGGGTCTGCGACTAAATTTAAACTTATTTATCCTCATTTATAATAATTTTATTTAAACAAGTCAATCAATCTTTGGCTGTGGTCTTTAAACACACGATCTACAACGGACCACTGACATCACGTAAAGACCTGTAAGGCCATCTTTCCCAATTGCCCAAGATTGAGGACCACAGTTATTCCATGAGACTTAAGAGCATTTACCTTATCCTCAGCCTTTCCCTTGCCTCCAGAAATTATAGCCCCAGCATGACCCATCCGTCTTCCGGGTGGCGCTGTTTGTCCGGCAATAAAGGCAGCTACAGGCTTATCAAATTCTTCTTCTATGTACTCTGCGGCCTCTTCCTCAGCCGTGCCACCTATCTCCCCGATAAGGACAACGCCCTTTGTTTCTGTATCCCCTTTAAATCGTCTTAAATGATCTACAAAGGAAGCTCCGACGATTGGATCTCCACCTAAACCAATACAGGTAGATTGCCCCAACCCAACCCGTGTCAATTGGTCCACAACCTCATAGGTAAGGGTCCCACTCCTGGAGAGCACACCAATACCTCCCTGTTTGTGTACTTGACCTGGCATTATCCCTACCTTTGTCTTTCCTGGTGAGATAATTCCCGGAGTGTTTGGACCGATTAGGACGGCGCCACACTTTTTAATAAAGGTAACTGCCTTAATCATATCAAGCGTGGGAATCCCCTCGGTAATGCACACAATGACATCTATTCCTGCATCAGCGGCCTCGATCATGGCGTCAGCGGCAAATGGTGGTGGCACAAAAATGCATGAGGTATTAGCACTGTAAATATCCACCGCATCCTTTACCCTATTTAAAACCGGTATACCTTCAACCTCTTCTCCACCTTTACCAGGTGTCACCCCCGCCACAATACTGGTGCCATAAGCCAGCATCTGTTTTGTATGGAATGCCCCTTCATTGCCTGTAATACCCTGGACAACAACTTTCGTATTCTCATCAACTAAGATACCCATATGATTACCCCATTTCTATTTGTATTAGCCCTTTTTTGCCACAAAGACACGAAGTCACCAACGCCAATTGTGAATTTTCAATTTTCAATTGTTTGTGCCTTGGTGACTTAGTGGCTGAAAAGTTACATGACAGCTATCTAACTCACTTGTTTAGCTACCATTCTGGCTGCCTCTTCAATATCTTGAGCCACTGAAAAATCAAGATCTGAATTTTTTAAGATTTCTCTTCCCTCCTCTACATTTGTCCCCTCTAACCTCACTATAAGAGGAACATTTATTTCTACCTCTTTAGCAGCATTTACCACACCCCGTGCCAGAACATCACATCTCATTATGCCGCCAAATATATTGATCAAGATTGCCTTGACCCTTTCGTCACTCAGTATAATTTTTAACCCGTTTGTAACCATCTCCTCGCTTGCACCGCCACCAACATCCAAAAAATTGGCTGGTTCAGCACCTGCCAGCTTAATAACATCCATAGTAGCCATTGCCAGTCCTGCTCCATTTACCATCGCACCAATATTGCCATCCAGTCTAATGTAGTTCAGATTAGACTCGGCAGCCCTTATCTCCAACTCGTCCATTTCCTGGGGATCATGGAGTTGCGCAATTTCCTTTTGTCTGAATAGGGCATTATCATCAAAGTTGATTTTTGCATCCAGGGCAACCACATTGCCTGATTTTGTAAGAACCAGCGGATTGATCTCAACTAATGAACAATCCTTGGATAGAAATAATTTATACAGCCTGGCCATTATTGCAGAAAAGTCTTTAAACACCTTTTTATTCGGCATTGGGTCAAGGGCATAGAAAAAATTTCTTGCCTGATAGGGCATAAATCCCTGAGTGCTATCTATGGTTTCAATTAAAACTAATTCCGGATGCTGAGCAGAGACCTCTTCAATCTCCATTCCCCCTGCCTGGCTAAATATCATCACAGGAGATTCCAGCTTTCGATCAATAACAATACCCAAATAGAACTCCCTATCAATATCCAGCCCTTCCTCTATTAATACCTGTCGAACCTTCTGCCCCGCAGGACCGGTCTGTGGTGTGATCAGGGGATTAGATAGAATCTCATCAGCTGCTTTGCCCAATTCCTCAAAACTACTAACCAATCTTACTCCACCACCTTTTTCTCGCCCACCGGCATGGATCTGGGCCTTCACTACCCATGGAGGACCGGGAATGCTCTTTGCATTATCCACTGCCTGGCCTGGTGTCGTAGCTAATTTTCCAGATGGAACCGGTATCCCAAAATTACGAAAGAGATCCTTTGCCTGAAATTCGTGAATCTTCATAATCACCTACCTCATTTTCTATGATTTACTGTATATCAACTTTTACTTCTACCCCTTATAATTGTCGATGCTCCATAGTAAGAAATAGATATTGTTATCTTTTCAAAATACAATGCAAGATACAGAATAACATTTTTTCAAACCTGAAACTTACTTTTGATCTTTCGGTATCTTTGGTGAATAATCTCTCCTATTAAAGATTTCCTCAAGACCAGAGGCACTTCTGATATGAATATCCTGCTGAGGAAACGCAATCTCTATGCCATTTTTCTTGAATTCCTCATCAATCCTAAACCTGAGTTCTGTTGGTGCAGTTAACCAGAAATCGGGCGAAGATATCCAGAACCTAATCCTGAAAATAAGTGCACTGTCAGCAAAATCCCTAAAGTCCACCCGGGGGGCTGGATCATTCATTATCTCAGGCATATCATTAACAATCTTTAACAGAATTGCATGCACCTTCTGAACATCAGAGCCATAAGCCACCCCTACATCCACCTGGCGCCTGACTTTTGGATCCTTAAAAGACCAGTTTGTAACCTTGTTTGAAATCATCTCAGAGTTGGGGATAATCAGTGAGGCATTATCAAAGGTCTGGATAATGGTAGTCCTTATATTAATCCTGTTCACTGTCCCCCAATCATCCCCAATCTGGACCATATCACCTACCTGGATAGAGGGATCAAAGAGAAGGATAATCCCGCTTACAAAATTACTGACAACATTCTGCAGGCCAAAGCCAATCCCAATTCCAAGGGCACCTGCCATGAAGGCCAAGGATGAAAGATTAATTCCTAATATATTTATCCCTGTATAGATAGCCAGAATCCAGAAGGTGTAGATAACGATATTTACAAAAGATGCCCGTGCCCCAATATCCAGCCTGGTTCGAGGAAGAATTCTGTTCTGTAGAGCGTCCCTTATGATCCTTGATACAAAAATGAAAAAAACAAGAAAAATAACGAGATAGGCTATATTTATTATAGTGATTTTTGTCCCGCCTATACTGATACCGCTTTCAAGCCAGGAAACATACTTGCTTAAACGGGTCCCCATTAAGAAATCAAGGGATAAGGGGAGGGCGATAAAAAAAATCAGAATTAAAAATAATCCTTTTATGGAGGACTTAGATCTTGCTCTCATCTTTACTCCTTCCCATCTCCTTTAAAAAAACAACGGTTGCGCCCCAACCTGAAGGGCCTCTATCTTGCTTGAAGGATAAAACCAGGGGATGCCTCTTTAAGACAGACTCCACCGTACGGCGTAATACGCCCTTGCCCTTACCATGAATTATCTTAACCTCCAATATTCCTTTCTGGGAGCATACATTGAGATATTCATCTACAACTTGGCCAGCCTCTTTTGGTGCAAAGGTATGAAGGTCTATTACCCCATTAATAGGGATATGAACAGGTGAGTTGGACATCTTCAGACAAGTAAGCAGAAAATTTTTTTAAATGTCAAATGCCAAAGTCCCAAAGTTCAAATGAATGTCAAAATCCAAAGGCCAAACAGGAAGACTTTGACATTTAAGCATTTGGATTTGACATTTGGGTTTTGTCATTTGATATTTCCTTTACTCTACCTTTACCCGGGTGGCCTTTTTATCTGCCTTTTTGGAATGCCTTTTCTCTAAATCATCAATTTTTTTATCAATCAAAACCCTGATTCCCTTTAAACACTCTACCCTGGATTTAGCCATGTGTTCACGAAACTCAGAACTGGGACTGATCCTTCCATCCAGCCACGAAAAAAACTTGCCCAATGACCGAAAGGCCTCCTCTATGTCTATCTCATCTTTATCTTTGGGACTTTTCTTTTCCATCGCTTTTCCCTCCAAAAATAATATTTAAACAGTTGCCATCTATTTTTGCAGTGACATCCTTATACGTAGAAACATATCGTGGCAAAAGGATATGTCTCTTAAATCCCCCTACCCTAATCACCATTTCCTCTGGAAGTCTGTTTAATTCTACCTCTTCTTTCGTGATAAATGGAAGTTTAATCTTTATAAAAAATTTACCCTCTTTCTTGCTAAACTCATAAGGCCGCTCTGTATAAAAATGCTCTATTGGGTCACGTTCACCATATATATTTTCCCCAAATCTTTTCAGTCTCTCCAGTCCCAGAGGCTCATTTTGAAAAAGGACTACGGGAAATATGGGGACAGGACTGAAATACTCCTCTGCCAATTCCAAATATCTTTTCTGAGATTCCTCCCAATCCTTAAAGTATGTATCTTCAATGTTGCCCGGCAAAATCCTGTTCATCACTATTGCATCAATGCACATCTTATAGAGAGAAAAATATAAGAAACTCCTCTGTGTTTCTTTCAAGACTATCTTCTCCGGATTGGTCACCAGCCTTACAGTGGTTATGGTGGGATCAGTGAGAATACTGTCTACACCTTCAAGTCGAACAAAAAGGTTCTCAAGTGCCTTAAAATAATCGTCTTCCGGGAGAGGCACATCGTAAAAACGTTTGGCCACAGGCCTAATGTAGCTCACTACCCTGCGCTGTATCTTGAATATCTTGCTGATATACCATTCAAGTGTTGCGGGAATGCTGATAAACCTCAAAGATTCCCCTGTTGGTGCACAGTCGAGTATAATTACCTCAAATTCACCTTCCTTTACATATCGGTTTATATACAGGAGGGAACTGACCTCCTCCATGCCCGGTAAAATAGCCAGCTCTTCTGCCAATATTTCATCAAGGCCTGCTGTATGAAATAAGCTGGCTATATATTTATGGACATCTCCCCAGTTTCTTTGTATTTCTTCCTGAATATCCAGTTCCTGAATCCACAGCTTATCTTCTATCTTAACCGGCATCCCTTTATTCTTATCCATTAATCCCTTATTAAGGGAAAAGATGTCACTCAGGCTATGTGCAATATCTAAAGACATTATCAAAGTCTTGTAGCCCGCGCCAGCCACTTTTAGGCCCGTTGCACTTGCAATGCTTGTTTTGCCCACACCGCCCTTACCTGCAAACATTATAATGCGCATATTCCCCCACGGAAGTGATCCTTCAGAACACAGGATGCGCTACTCAAGCATCCCTTCTTCACTATTATATCTCATAGAAAAAATTGAGGCCGGCCCGGAAAAAACATTGCAATTTGATAACACATAATCTGCCACCTCAAGCCTTTTTTGACGGCTCATGCTATTAAATTTCACTACTAACACCTCGGGGTCCTTGATCATAGATAAAAAATCCCATATCTCCTTTACACTCATATCTTCATCCACATCCTGACTTTTATCTTCTCCAACCTCCACCTCAAATAGACTCCTTGATTTTTCCAATAAGACATCGAGTTCTTCTTTAATCTGCGATATCTCTTTTTGTAAAATTTCATAGGAGCTACATTTTTCTACAAGTAACACTGATCCACTCAAAGTTGATTCTTCACCGTCAGCTACCTCAACATTCAAGGATACGCCAACCTTGGAGTTCTTCTCATCCACTCCTTTTTCTATTTCCAGGGTAAGTTTTTTATCTTTCATATCAGCATTTTCAGGTAATAAATATGCTACCCATTAAATAATTTTTAAGTAATTTAAAGAGATTTCGTCAAGCAGAATAATTACTGAAACTTTTAAACCTTTTTCGACCTCACCAGGAAACGAGCCATCCTGTCTAACTTGAAAATCGTATTGAATTCCATGTTTTTACTAATCCAAATCTTTTTATTGATTACCGAATCAGTAATAGCACCCCTATAGGCCAGGCCATCAAGAAGGGTGCTTATATCATCGCAGACCATTATAAAATCAGGGGATGATAATATTGACTCCGTAAGCTTTATATCTCCGTCATCAATCATGATAGCAAATTGTCCACCTCTTGTTTTAACCTGGATATCCCGCTTCCAGCCAGCTATGGCCTTTCGTGCAGACTCATTTCTGTTCATATCCTCAATAAGGTCTTTCATCTCATCCAGGACCTTTCTGTATCGATTACTATCCTCCTCAGAGGCAACAGGCAAAGATGGCTCTTGAGGTGTTTTCCAATCAATCTCTGATTCCTGCAAACCTTTTTTATTTATCTTCTCCTGAGTCAGCTCTGCTGTGGGGACACAGAAAACATCAGTCATCTCACCAATCCGTTCGTCCCTGAAGATAAGCTTTACCTCTGTTCCTTTCTTTATTATCCCAGGTACAAGAATACCGGTTGTGGTATAGAGATTTATGCTCATGGCTGTGTCAGCCCCTTTGAATATAACCCTCCCCCTTCCATAGGGTGCCATATGCTGAAAAAGGGATGTGGCAAAGTAGGTAATGGGAGGAGTGCTGTTCATAATCCCCACCTGTTCCACCTCAATCATCTCTGTAGGTGCAAAGTTACAATCAGGGCAATGCGTTAAAAAGGGTGGTACTCTGACTATCCCGCATTTGGTGCATCTACATCCTAAGAGTCTTTTCTCATTTTTAAGTGCAAGGAAAAATGGTGAAAATTCCCCCTTTGTCCTCCTAAAAAAGGTATACATGGCGTCGTTTGTGATCAGGTATTCCTTACCATCGATTGTCTCAACCTGTGATCCCACATCTGGTATATATATCTCATCAATAACTTTTTTCTTTTTAATCATCTTTTTATCTCCTCTCTATAATGTTTATCTCTAAACAAATAAACAGGCTCAAGTCCATGACTTCCTTATACATGTTCAAATATCAAGCATGCCGTATACTGGGCAACAGTGCTGCCAGTTCCATGAACCAGGGCTGTTTTAAGGTCCCTCTTTATCAGCTCATTTCTGGCTGACCAGGCAGACATGATATTGCTGGAACCAACAGGATGACCACAGTAGATCAAACCACCACAGGGATTGACGATATATTTCCCCCCTGGTGTCATAAGCCCATCTTCTATTAATGAATCGGCGTTGCCCAATGGCACAAGCCCAAACTCAGCCATGCTAATCTCTAATTGATGCACAAAGGCATCATGGAGCTCAACGATATTTATTGCTTTCGTAGGATCTTTAATACCTGCCATCTCATAGGCCCTGTGGGATGCATAATAATCAGACATGATCCGAGACATATCCTTTTGGTTTTTACCGGCAAATGAATGTTCATTAGCCTCTCCTACACCGGTTATCCAGACAACAGGGGTACCATTATTTCTGGATATTGCCTTTGCTGTCTCTTCTTCAGCCAGGATAAGGGCCGCAGCTCCTTCACTATAGACACAAATCTCAAGCTCCTTGAATGGATAAACCACAAGGCGTGAGTTCATAACCTCCTCAGGCGTTACCTGGTCAAACTGTCTCTGGGCATAGCTATTCTCTCTCACCTGCTGGCTTAATTGGGCTGAGATCTGGGCTGTTATTTCCGGTTTCAGGTCTTCAGGGTGCTCATCTAAATAAGCCAGAACCACCTCGGCATAGCTGTCAGAGGCAGTCCAGCCGATCCCCTGCTCAAAAAAACTATCCCCAGACCAGCCTATTGTCTTGATCACCTCCGGTGTGGCAGACATAGATGAAAAATCAAAGCAATCAGTCGCCTTTTCCACGCCCAATACCAATGCCGTTTTGAACCTTCCTGCGGATAGGTATGCATGGGCCGCTGACATAGTGTAGGCGCCGGTTGCCCCTCCATTTGTAATCCTTATGCCGAATTTATTTTGCATGCCTAAAAGGCCATGGATGGCATGCTCAGGAATGGCCGTCCGCTCAAAGATATCATTATAGATCGCATAAAATGCCGCATCTACATCACCTATCTCTATCTGTGCATCCTTCACCGCCTCCCTTGTTGCCATCTGGGCTAACTCATAATAGGTCTTCTCTCTCCACGTTCCCTTAAAAGGGGTAACAGCTGCACCGACAATACCTACCCTTTTTGACATGATTTATTCCTCCTTTTTCATAAAATTTCTATCTTTTTGGTTCAGAAAAAATGTCAGTAGTTTCCCTCATACAAAATGCCTTGTATCTATAGAGAGATGACAGGGCTTTTATTGCCCTTTCTGAGGATGGAAATACCGGAAGGTAATTGGACTCAAATCTCTCAACCAATTCATCTTCATTTCTATCCATCGAGGTACGCCACAAAGCAAATGGCTTTCCAACCCCTTTCATGTTTAAGAGGGCTTGGGCGCATTGTTCTTTTAAAGAATCAGATACCTCTGCTGAGGAATTTTCATTTTTTGGTGC
>JAFDHR010000353.1 GCA_019308645.1 Deltaproteobacteria bacterium | reverse complement strand
CATTGAAAAAAATTATTTCCTTTCCAACATCTCCTTCGGCACCTCTGCCTTTTCTGGCCATCCATCTGGTATCAACTGACCAGGCTTCTCTCCGAATTTCTTTTTGTCAGAATGGAGCTTTGGCCTTTTGAATTCCTCCCTGGGCTCCTTTGGGATCCTGCCATTGAGGATGGACTCCGAGCGCAGTCTTCTGCCTATAGTCTTTTCCATTAAGGTGCCAAGCTCTAAAACCCTCTCGATATTGATACCATCTATATCAATACCCATCTCATCTAACATGACACACATATCCTCAAAGGTGACCAGTCCTACTACAGTAGGATCTTTATAATAATACGCACCTGTGCCACCCACAGGGGTTCTATCCAGGAAATTGGTCGGCTGTCCGCCAGTACCGCCCAGGGTCCCCTCAAAGATCTCAATGCCTGCCTGAAGTGCAGCAAGTACATTTGCCAGACCCCAGCCCCTGGTTACATGAAAATGGGCCACATGCAGATCTGGATTTGGAATCTCATCCATGATCATGGAAAAGTACCTGTATACCTGATCAGGTGGGGCGGAGCCATCATGGTCGGCATGTTCGATATCATCGGCACCAATGCTGAGCCACCTTTTTGTAAACTCTACTGCATCCTCTAACTTAGTCGGACCTGATACAGGACTGCCCCAGATAGTGCTCACAGTTCCATTCACCTTGATGTTAGCATCTTTGCATTTCTTGATGCACCTTTCTGCCTCCTTCCAGTAAGCAGGCAAAGTTGTACCAGAGTTTGCAAAGTGATGCTCCTCATCTGTTGAGACCATCATAAGGATTCTGTCAGGGCCATATCCCTTTTCTTTAATCTCAATAGCCCTGTCCACAGCCGGTTCCCTGATCGTAATAGCTGTCCATTCAATATCGTCTTTGTTCATGCCCCGTTTTGTTAGACGTTTTTCAAATATACCTCCTCTTATCTCTTTGAACACTTCTTCTGCATCCTTGAACTGGGGCATACCCCGTGGATTTCCCAAATTGGTAACCTCAAGTCTTTTCACACCTGCAAAGGCCAATTCCTGCAAGTAATATATCTTTGCCGCGGTAGGAATCCATGCCTCCTCATGCTGGATTCCATCCCTGATGCTTATCTCTGCCAGTTTTACCTTTTTAGGCATCCTTTTATTAACCTTGGATTTTGGTAACAGCTCCTTGCAAATGCAATAAAATAATCCCTTATTTGTGTCAAAGGAACAACCTCGTCCACCAGACCAGCCTTTGCACAGTATGTGGGCCTTGACTGATCATAGTATTGTTGAGCAAGGGCGTTCATCTTATCAATCACCGGTTCAAGGGAATTGCCTGCATCCTTTTCTTTTACCAACCTCCTTGAGAAAGCAGCAGCAGCAGCGGTTTCTCCATGCATCACATAAATCTCTGTAGTGGGCACACCAATGGTAAAGGCATTATTCCTGGTTGCCTGGGGTCCCCCCATGATATAATGGGCAGCAGCCGTCCCCTTTCTCAATACAAGGCACATCATGGGAAGTTTTGAACTCTCAATAGAGTAAATAAGTGACTGTCCAAGTCCAAGTAGCTCTGCCTTCTCAGCAATGTCACCAACATCAATACCACTTGTGTCTTGAACCCAAACTATAGGTATCCTGTCTCTGCCGCAGAACATGACCAACTCATTCATTTTTATAAGACCTTCTCTGTAAAACTTACCGCCTATTCCCAGATATTGATTCTCTGCATATTTGGGATAGCCCTTACCCAGAAAACCCTGCCTATTGGCAATAACCCCAACCAGAAAACCGTCTATCTTGGCAAGCCCACAGTATACCTCAGGAGCATAGTCTGGCCTGTATTCCATGTGTTCGCTTCCATCAAAAACGCGAGCCAGCACCTGTTCAATGCTATAGGTCCTTTTTTGTTCAAAGGGAACAATAAGATTAAGATCCTCTGCCGGATAAACCGGATCAGCAGGTTCTGCTACCCTGAACACCGATGGTTCATACATAGGCATACCCGCCATATATTTTTTTACAGCCCCGAGAACACCTTCCTCGGTATCAAATACCTCTCTCATAAAACCGGTTACATCATGGTGAATTTGAGTTCCCCCAGGGGGAACCTGTTTGAATTTTCGTGTTGCCTCGATTAAGGTCTCCGCACCCTCAAGATCAAATCCTCCTTTGGGAGACATGCCACTGACAATACCTCCACCGCCTACAGCCATGTTAGCTTTTTCATGGGCTAAGATAATAGACGGGCTTATTGCATGATATCCACCGCCAGCAGGATTTGTGCCGTACATACCACAAATCACCTGTATACCCTCTTGTTCCAGCTCAGCATGCCTGAAAAATGTCCTTCCTCCAGATCTCCTGCCAGCGTACACCTTTTCCTGTTCAGTTAACTTCACACCGCTGCAGTTAAGTACCCAGACAAGGGGAATGTTCAAACGTTCGGCAATATCCTGGGCCCGAAAAACATGCTCCCGCTGACCCGGGATCCATGCCCCGGCAAGAACCTTATTGTCCGAGGCAATGATTAAACCGTATCTGCCCGATATCTTACCCAGACCAGTTACCACACCGGTTGACCCTTCCTGGTTGAATTCAGGGTCATAAAGACTATTTAATGGTACAAATGTACCGGGATCAACTAAAAGCTCAATCCTTTCCCAGGCTGTCCTTTCTCCTCTTTTGTGAAGTTTTTCAACCGGAAGACCAGCCATCTTTCTTTTCTCCAGGGCCTCAGCTACATCCTTTTCAACCTTAGATATTTCAATGGCATTGGCCTTTCCCTGTTCTCTCTCCTTTTCTCTTAGTTCTCTTCCAATTGGACTCATTTTTTGAAAATATTGTCTCATCTCATTTTTCCTCCTATAATCTATAATCACCTACTTTTTGTTCAAGAGTTGCTATCAGGCCTGCCCGGAATCGAGGGTCCCTGTAAAGTCGTGCATCTGCCTTCATCTCCCTTTCAACAAATGAATTCTCATCAAATTGTGATGGATCATAATCCTCGATAAGACTGTTTAAGGCCTCGATGGATTGAGTTGCCAGAGGTCTCCCCATTGTGGCCATCTCTTCGGCTACCTCTCGCAAGGGTTTCCCCCAGAGCTCAGAGTAATTCTCCGGATTATTTCTTCTATCTACCTCGACAAATATATCCTCTTTTGTTGCAAGGATTTCTCTCTCTTGATCACCTACTTTTGGCAGATCTTCTGCCGGGCAGGTGCCAAGTTCTAATCCCTTTGGGAGTAAAATCATTCCTGCCTCATCATTATGGGTCTCTAAATCTGCCTGATATTTTGCCTTATCGGCCTCAGGATCATCAGTTCTCTGCCGCTTTGGAAAAGGAAAAGGAATATCTACAACCACATTATAGGTTCCGATTTTTTTTAGCTGGTTGGCCTTTACCTCCTTTGATGTCTTGGCCATATATTCAGCATTGATTGGTCCGGCCTTAATCAATGTTCTGGCTATTCCTGACCAACCTGGAATGAGACCAATTGTGGCCTCACTAAAACACATCCCGCTCCTGGAATCACCGACTAAAAAATCAGCCATGAGCGGAATCTCTGCCGAACCGCCAAACCGTGTTCCTCCTCCGCAAACAGAAATCACCCTTAAATATTTGGCAATCTTTCTAGTGCTTCCATGGAGGCCAATCCCCTTCTTTAGCCTATCATCCACCCATTCAAAGAGCCGGTCTACCTCCTCTGGAGAAGCGCCGCTTGCCTCCTTTTCCTTTTTCATCTCTAAGGTTTTATCCAATCTGGTCAGGCTTTCCTTGAGATCCCCACCAGCATGCACAGGATCATTAGCTCCATAGAGGATAAGAAATTTCAAATCATTCCTCTTCTCAAAAACTCTATCTAAGCCCTCTAAATAGGCGTCTAATCCTGGATTTCCAACCTGATGAACAGGTGGGTTATAATAACACAGGACAGCGCCAACCACTCCTTTATATGCTACCTGGTCAATCATAAGATATGTCTTGCCCTCAGACCATTCATATATAGGACCAAGGTTTTTATATTCTGCAATCTTTTCAGACCTCACCAATCGTATTGGCCCTTTCATAAATACCTCCTTTTACTATTATTGATAAAATGTACCACCCTATATACAATAATATGTATTCACATTCAATTAATAAATGAGCTAAAGTGACTAAAGTTATAAGTGCCTAAAGTAAAGCTATGTACAAGATTGTTGATAATCCTTCTATCCAGATAAAGCATCCCCGAAGGCATGATTTATTAGGCTCATTGGGCTGAGTTATTCCAGGTTAACATTTAAACTTTAGGCACTTTAGACATTTTAGCCCACTTTAGGCACTTAAATTGAGAGCCTTAATTATTCGACCAAGCGCCCTGGGTGACACCTTACTGCTGGCTCCAGCCCTTTATCAAATAGCTGATAAGGTAACAGTATCATTATTGGGGAGAAACCCAGGGATTGATTTTTTAAAACCATTTTTGGTAAACTGCCTTGATTACGAAAAGGGCGGGTGGCACACCCTATTTTCTGAACAACCCCATTGCAAGGACCTTTCTCTCCCGAATGTGGACAGGGTAATCTGCTTTCTTAGCGATCCTTCAGGTAGCCTCAATAAAGGTCTGAGAAAGTGCCTAAAAAACATCCCCATCTTTTCATTTCCGCCCTTTCCGCCACGGGAAGAAAAAATCCACGCCGCATCATACTTGGCATCATGCCTCAAAAAATCCGGATTACCTATTAATCCTGAGAAGGTAATATATGAGGCACGAAGGATACCTTTGCTTGGAGAGGGCAAACCTTCGAGATCAGATGGCACAATTGTCTTACATCCAGGCTCAGGGAGCAAAAAGAAAGTCTATTCACCTGAATTTTGGCTTAATCTAATAAGAAATAAAGCCCTTGGAATATCTCATAAGTGTATCTTGCTGTTAGGTCCTGCGGAAGAGAAATGGGATCAAATCATTTCAAAAGAGCTATCAGAGATAGAAATAGATATTATTCATTCGCCCCACAAAGACAGGCTTCTCTCATTGCTTAAAAAGGCCTCTCTCTACATAGGGCACGATAGCGGCATCACACACCTTGCAGCAATGCTTGGAACACGCATAATATGCCTTTTTAAAAACAGTGATCCCCTTCAGTGGGCTCCTTTAGGG
>JAFDHR010000352.1 GCA_019308645.1 Deltaproteobacteria bacterium | reverse complement strand
AGAGGTTATCCACGGGAGAAGCCCTTAAAATTTGCCTCCTTATCTTCAAAAAAGGACTTTGGATTTGGTGCCTATATAAACACCTTTAAGCAGCCTGTTTTTTGGCCGATTTGAGGGTTTTTCATCATTTCGCTTTGATTATATTGCATTAGTGCCTGTACTACAGGAAAATATAGAGATATAAGATAATGGATTAATTTGTACACATCCCCATGCTGGTGGTATTCCTGAACCAGCTAATCCATAAACACTTTAGTTTGAATACTTTTGGCGCTTTCCAACCCCATGCTGGTGGTATTCCTGAACCAGCTAATCCATAAACACTTTAGTTTGAATACTTTTGGCGCTTTCCAACGACGAATAAGGGAGAAACACAGCATGAAAATACTTCTTGTATATCCAAAGTATATTAATACCTTCTGGAGTTTTAAGGATGCCTTAAAATTTATTTCAAAAAAGGCAACTCACCCACCATTGGGGTTGTTGACGGTCGCAGCAATGCTGCCAAAGGAGTGGGAGAAAAAACTTATAGATATGAATGTAAGCACGCTAAGAGACAAAGATCTTGAATGGGCCGATTATGTATTTATTAGCGCTATGTCTATCCAAAAGGAATCGGTAAAAGAAGTCATTGGCAGGTGTAAGAAAATGGGTATCAAGACTGTTGCCGGTGGCCCCCTCTTTACGACTGGATACGAAGAATTCGAGGATGTGGATCATTTTGTGCTTAACGAGGCAGAAATAACACTTCCAGTCTTTTTAGCGGATTTGAAAAATGGATATGCTCACCATATATATACCTCTAAGGAATTCCCAGATATACAAAAAACACCTATTCCACTCTGGGAGATTATTAATATGAAGGCATATGCAACAATGAGTATCCAGTACTCCCGAGGCTGTCCTTTTAATTGTGAATTCTGCAATATCGCAGCGCTTTATGGACATAAGGTGCGCACAAAGAGCACAGCCCAAATCATAAGCGAATTAGAAAATATTTACTCCCAGGGCTGGAGAGGTGATGTGTTTTTTGTTGATGATAATTTTATAGGAAAGAAGAGAAGGTTAAAAAAGGAAATTTTGCCTGCTATAATTGAATGGATGGAAAGAAAAAGACATCCCTTTCCTTTTAATACAGAGGCATCCATAGATCTTTCTGACGATGAGGAACTTATGCAGATGATGGTTGAGGCAGGGTTTAATTCCGTATTTGTCGGCATTGAGACACCAAACGAGGAAAGCCTTGCAGAATGCAATAAGGTCCAGAACAAGAATCGGGATTTGTTGTCCTCGGTAAAAAAGATCCAGAGGTTTGGTTTGCAGGTACAGGGGGGATTCATCGTAGGCTTTGATAATGATCCTCCTTCAATTTTTGAAAGGCTTAGTGCATTTATCCAGGAAAGTGGGATTGTCACCGCCATGGTGGGATTGTTAAATGCTCCTCGCAGTACTAAACTCTACCAGCGACTTGTAAAAGAGGGCAGGTTGTTGAAGGATGTGTCAGGTGACAATACAGACTTTTCGATCAATTTTACCCCTAAAATGGATTACGAAACACTCATTAATGGTTATAAAGAGATCCTTAACAGGATCTATTCCCCTGAACCTTACTATAAACGGGTGAGGGAATTTTTACGATACTATAAGCCATTGGGAAAAAGGACATTTCATTTTCATTTCAACTATATTGGGGCATTCTTAAAATCCATATTGTTCATAGGTATAATAGAGAAAGAAAGGGTTTATTACTGGAAGCTTTTTTTCTGGTCTTTATTCAGACGTCCAAAACTTTTCCAGTTGTCAATAACTTTTGCAATTTACGGATTCCATTTTCGGAAAATTTTCGGAAATTGTTTGTAAAATATTTAAAAATAAAAAACTTTGCCTAACACAGCATAAAAGGTCTCTCCGCAGGCAGATTCACTCGCATTCTTGCTTTGGGAAAACTTCTTTTCTGCTGGGATAGATAGTCAAAATTGCAGTATGACTATTCAAGATAAAAAAGGAGGATACAATGAATATCTATGTAGGAAGTTTATCGTACAAGGCCACCGACGATGACCTTAGAAAGGAGTTTGAAGGCTTCGGGCAGGTTGAATCCGTCAATATTATTAAGGACAGGTATAGTGGAGAATCAAGAGGATTCGGATTTATTGAGATGCCCAATAAAGATGAAGCCCAATCTGCTATTGAAGGCCTGAATGGCAGGGAGTTAAAGGGGCGAAAGATTAGTGTTAATGAGGCTCGCCCTCGCTCTGAGGGGTATAGAGGTGGAGGAAGACGGGGTGGTGGCGGGCGCTACTAACCAGCGGCACCATGAAAAATAGCGTAATAATAAAACTTTCGTAAATACCCAGGTTGTCAGGTTCAAGCCCGCCCTGGCGCGACATGCTTGGCAAATATTGCAATTGCTATGTGACTTATAAGCCCTGGCAATACAATCTAAGCATTGCATGCCAGGTCTGGGCCAGGGGTTCACAGTTCAGCCCTTCGACTTCGCTCAGGGTCCCGAGACGTGTCGGCGAGCTCACTTCGTGCCGCCTGTCGAGGGAGGTTCAAGTTGGATCCATGAACCATTGTCCATGCCAAGACTCATCAACCGGCTCATGAAAAACCCGCATTTAACTGTTGATGGTTCAGCAAATAACCATTGAACCCCGCCTGTCCCCCGATTTATCGGGGGGCGGGCAGGCGTGAACCCGGAACTTTGAACCTGTGTAGTTACATCATTCTTTATGACGATAAAAAAATATAATAAGCCTGTTATTGTCCTCGATGCGGGTAAAGTTCTTGTGGACTATGACCCCACGGTGGCTGTTAAGGAGCTTTCAAAGAGGTGCGGAAGAGAGGTAGGTCTTCCGCAGGTGGATGATCTATACAGCCTTTTCTTTCCGGTATATGTGGGCACGCAGTCATGGGTGGATATACTCCAGGCAATCAATAGTGCGCTGGGTTTCTCACTTGGGTCTCAGGAGTGGCTCAATATCTGGTGTCGTATCTTTATCGGCGAGATAGCCGGGATGAGGGGAGCGCTCGCTGAACTCAAGAGCGAGTTCCGTCTTGTGGGGCTCAGCAATACAGAAGAGGTACACTGGACATTCGTTCTCAAAAAATTCCCCATTTTTGAACTTCTTGACGGTTGGGTAGTTTCCTATACAGAGGGTGTAGCAAAACCGGATCCTGCTATCTACCGGACGCTTATGAATCGTTACTGCGATGGCCGGTCGCCTGTTTTCTATACCGACGATAATCCGCGATACGTCGAAGCAGCTCAGCGTCTGGGCTGGGAGGCTGAGGTGTTCACTGACGCAGCACACTTTAAAGAGCAAATTAGAAAGCGTCGCACAGACCGCCTAAAGAGCCTGTCATGATTTCCGATGGTCTTTTTCTCAAGAATACATCCGCACCCTCTATAATTTCCACTATTTCTCCACTGCTCTGACATACATTTGCCATTATTACAGCC
>JAFDHR010000351.1 GCA_019308645.1 Deltaproteobacteria bacterium | reverse complement strand
CTATACCGCCGCGTTGTGTTCGTTTCGTCGAACCAGCGTATTCCCAGGATTTCTGGCCCAGGTTCATCTTGAATTGGATTTCTTTAGGGGTCAAATCTTTGATTGACTTACCTTTAACTGCTCAGTGAACATCGAAGATATTTAGGACTCGGGGTCAAACCTTGGGAGGCCACCCATAAATTTAATGGACAGGGGGACAGCTATTGATTGTCGATTTTCGATTGATTATTGACTATTGTATCTCCCGCGCCAGTTGAATAGCTTTCAAATTCCACCCCAGTACGTGAAATGGGACCCTTTAGTTTTGCAGTTTTCAGCCTAAAGCCCATAAGGCAAGCAGAACGCGTATTGCATAACTGAAAGAGTGTGTTCAGAAATGATCAAGTGAAAGGTTAGAAAAGAAGATTATCGTACGAGGCGCAAATCTATTTTGAATCACAAAAAATCCTTTTATAAAGTTTATCACTAATTCGGAACCCAACACCTTTCAGCTGTTTGACAAGATACCTGTTAATGTGCAACAAAAATCCGAATAAAATTGAGTTTTCAGGGTAACACTTTCGCCATCTGTTTACGCCAAAACTTCTTCCATCAGCATGATAGCCTTTTCCAACTGTTCCAATGTAAATTCGCTTACTTCATTCAGGGCATCCAGCACCTTTTTCCTTAATACTTCCAAGTAGCGATACTGTTTCTTGAGATCACGGGCCATACGCCTGGCCTGACTGACAAGGATGTTTTTGAGAGATGGCAAGCGAGATAACACGGCATTTTTGAGCATTCCTGCCAGACCCTCTACCGTTGGTTTGTTATTGTTCTGTTCTTGTTCTTCATGCTCTCTTACAAGTACCTGTTCATATCCGTAGCGCCGGCGACAATAGTCTTCATACCTGGCCTCATCCATCTCATCCTGAATGTTCTTGAGAATGCCGAAAAAGTAGGGGAGCGTGGCTCGTTGCTGGTTGCGCCTAATGGCCTTTAAAAAGGCATCTTCTGATTTGGATATGGCTTCCAGGTCATAGCTGACTATGCATTTCTGTCCCCGTTTCAGACTCTTTTCATCCGTCTCCAACTGGTGATTCTTTATTATAAAATCAAGACGATCAAGCTTGGCTTTCCGGCTTGGATCTTCTGCCTTCTGTGTCCTCTTCCTGTATCGCTCCTTTATATTTTCTCGCTCCTTGTTTAAAACCGGTGATGCCATGCTTTCTGAAGGTGCAATCCCTTCTCCAAACCTCGGCACACGGTTGCGCATTTTCACATAGACGGAAACTATCTTTTCCAGGATCACCCTTGCCATCTCCCTTGGAGAAGACTTCTCCAGGTGGATTGTCCCTATGACCTCTTTCATCTCGGAAAAGGCGCCCTCACAGGTGCCGTTACCCTTGGGATTCCCTGGCCCCGCAGGCATGATCTCTATATCATTGCGGTTCAAGTAACGGATGCTTTCACCGGACAGGTTCGCCCTCCCGTGATCAAATACCAAGCCCAGAGGGTTTCCCCATAGGGCCTTATGCTCTTCCATGACCTTGATAAACTCTTCTGTCGTTTCGCCGTCTGAAACACTGAAAGCAGTGTGACAAAAGCTTTCAACATCCACTCCCAGTTCCAGGTTGAACTTGTATGCAATACCCTCGATTAGCACCTTCCATTCGCTCCCGTCCACACTTATGAGACCATTTGGAATAGTCTGCCTCAGTCTCTGGTAAAAACGGGGCCGCCTTCTCCTGAGGTTGGCTTTATAAAGACCATTGGCAATCAATACCTCTGTCACCTTCTTCCTGCCAAGCACTATGTCATGTCCCTCTGAAAGCTCTTTTACAAATGCCTTCAAGCGAAGCCTCTGCCCTTTTGCCTTGATAACCTTTGCCGCTTTTACTATTTGTCTCACTATCTCGGCCGTGATTCTTGAGGCCTTTCCACGTTTATCTGGAACCACGACAGGGATCATCTTGTCATCAAAGAGCTGGTTCCATTCAGACAGCGTGCTCATCTTAAGGCTTAAGGCCCATGCTACCTCCTGGAAAGATCGGGCCTCTTGTCGAAAAAAATCTACCGCTTTCCCTTTTTCCGGGAGTGTGCAGCGTTTTTTTTAGCGGCTATCAGCTCATCTATATGGTGAATCTCCCAGGCAATCTTTCTGCCTTCATTCTCAAAACGCGCGTCATCATAGCGTTTTTCAAGCTCCTCGTGTCCTGTCTTGAGACGCTGATACTTGGCCTCAAGCTCTTTTAATGTATCATCTTGCCTTTGTCCCAGTTTATCAGCCCATTGATACCCCGTCTTGCGGGAAATCCCCGCAGCCTCGCAGATCCTTTTTACATCAACATCCTTTGGAAGACCTCTGGTCTTGAGTATCTTCCTTGCACGGATCAACGTGGCTACCTCATCTCGCATCAGTTCCTTGCTCATGCCTACCTCCAAATATCTCTACAGGTTGCCCCAAAATGTAGAGTGTCATTTTGCCTTCAGGGGCCAATACAAGATTTATCAGACTCCGAGGTATAGCATAGCAATTCTCTCGCTCCGGGTCGATCTTTTCTGATATGTCCTTGATTACTTTATCCTCTCTGCCATGAAACCGGTCACCGGGCACCAAAAAACCACCCAACCCTTGATGCGTCCGTTTATAATTGTATATCTGCACCCACCTGGAAATAGCAGCGTCAGCATCGGATGCACCCGTGTATCGCTCTCTCTTGATCAGCTCTTTTTGTATCTGTTTGTTCACCGCTTCTACCTTCCCCAGTGTCTGGGGGTGATGGGGCCGGGCATGTGTGTGATGGATGCCCTCCGTCTCCAGGTACCTCTCAAAACGGTTTATCCCATGCCAGGAATAAAACACAAATCCACGGTCTGTCAGCAGCTCTTCCATTTTCCCATAGCGGTCTATGGCATCTTGGACTACCCCAATGACCGAATCAATGGAGGTCTCATCCAATAACCTCCATCCAAGGATGAATCGAGAATAATCATCAAGCAGTATAATCAGGTACACCTTCAGCTTGTGGATGAAAAACTCCAGGATGTCCATCTGGCAAAGTTCAAGAGGACGGCTCGCTTCAAAGCGCTCAAAATCCTTCTCCTTACTCTTCTTCCGTATCCCACGGTACCCGTTGGCCTCCATGATCTTTTGCACTGAGCGGGTCGAAATCGTTATCCCCTGCCGTCTCAACTGTCCCCGTATCTGA
>JAFDHR010000350.1 GCA_019308645.1 Deltaproteobacteria bacterium | reverse complement strand
GGGTATGAAGAATGCCCTAAAGTGGTTGGTAAGATTGCTCGAATGACTGCTGAATTTATTCTCGATTACTTAGAGAAAAAGGAAACGTAGTCTGTGAATATGGGGTCAAACCCGCCATAAGGACGGCGGGAAATCCGAAACTATTAACTAATGTAAGTTTGGCGTCAGGTCTTAAATCATGGGATTTCCCCCACTGATAAGTTGCGAAAAAACAGCGCCCTTACACCAGTCACTTCAGAAAAGTGCGCCCCCTTTTCTTGGGTTACAAAGATTGTTGGGTTGTGCAAAGATCTCAGAATATCTATATAATATATGTTTGATTTCCTTACAAAGGACATATTCTTCTAAAGAATTTAAAGAAATGCCTTTTATTCTACCGGAAAAAACCTTGCTTTCTGAGCAAGGTCGGAGTTCATAGGCTATGCCTGGAAATAAAACAAGGTAGTATTGGAGTATTGGAGAACTGGAGTATTGGAATAAAAACAGAAGATTATGATGTTTTTCTGTTTTGTTTTTAGCATTACTCCCTGGCCCAGACCTGGCATGCAATTCTTAGGCTGTATTGCCAGGACTTATAAATAATATAGAAATTGCAATATTTGCAAAGGAAGTCGCGGGCCATTATTCCATCACTCCATTATTCCAAAAAACACTGAAATAACAGGCATCACAAATCCGCCATACTTCTGGCGGATAAATCAAAGCCAGGTCCTCTGGGACTGGATTCTTTACTTATCCTATTTTAAGCCTGCAGAAAAGGATGAAAGCATGAATGGTGTTGTAAAGAGTACCTGTGGTCTATGTCAGAACGGCTGTGGCGTATTAGTATATCTTACAAACGGGAGAGTGATCAAGGTAGATGGAGACCCTGATAGCCCTGTCAACAAGGGGAAACTATGTGCCAAGGGTTTGGCCTCATTAGAATATCTTTATCATCCAGATCGCCTAAAATATCCCCTCAGGAGGATGGGAGAAAGGGGTAAAGATAAGTGGCAACAGATTTCATGGGATGAAGCACTGAGCATAATAGCTAATGAACTGATCAAGGCAAAGGATAATTTTGGGGTTGAGTCAGTAGCTTTTATACAAGGAGCAGAAAAGGGTTTCACTGACAGGTTCGGTGAAAGACTCGCCAATGCCTTTGGCACGCCAAATTTTTCGACAACTGGCCATGTATGTTTCCTTCCACGAATCCGCGCCTCAGAAGTAACCTGTGGATTTTATCCCATTCCTGACTATGACTATCCACCGGCCTGTATTATGATATGGGATTCTAATATGGCCGAGACTCGAATAGGTGAATATGAGAAGACCATTGAGACAATCGATAAAGGTACAAAACTGATTGTCATTGACCCGAGACGGATAGACATTGCCACTAAAGCACATATATGGCTTCAATTGCGGCCAGGCTCGGATTTGATGCTGGCTTTAGGTATGATAAATGTAATCATTAATGAGAAATTATTTGATGAAACCTTTGTTGAAAATTGGACTTCTGGCTTCGATGAATTGAAACATGATATCCGGGAATATGCCCCTGAGAAGATTGAAGAGATAACATGGGTACCAGCGGAGGCCATAAGAGAGGCAGCAAGATTTTATTCCACTAATAAACCTTCCTGCATACAGTGGGGAAATGCCATTGATCACGGTCTAAACAGCTTCCAAACGGCTCGAGCCATCTCCATCCTGCGGGGTATCACAGGAAATTATGGCATGCCGGGTGGAGAGCTGCAGTGCTTATCACCAATTGGAGCAACGAGGTCAACCGCATCCGAATTAGTACTGCGGGATAAGATGCCAGTGGAGAAATGGGAAAAAAGGGTCAGTGCTGAATACGAATTGATTCCTACCTTCCGACGTGTGCTACCACAGAGCCTCATAAAGGCTATATTAGAGGGGAAGCCTAATCCTATCCATACAATGTTTGTCCAGGCGTCTAATCCCATGATAACCTACAGTAACGCACAAGAGACATACAAGGCCATTAACAACCTCGATTTCCTGGCAGTAGCTGATCAATTTATGACACCGACTGCCTCTTTGGCTGACATCGTGCTGCCAGCTGCCACTTATCTTGAGTTTGATAACATTGTTACACCTCCATATTATCCCATAGCTCAAGTTCAGCAAAAGGTCATGGAGATAGGCGATTGCCGATCAGATTTTGACATAATAACTGGATTGGCAAAGTACCTGGGACTACAAAATGATTTTTGGGATACTGGTGAAGAATTTTTTGACAATATTTTGAAACCCGTAGGCCTAAACTTTAACGAATTCAGGAAAATTGGAGTTATTGTAGGCAAAAAACAATATCGACACCATGAGATAAATGGCTTTGATACACCCTCAGGTAAGATTGAATTATATTCAAGCCAGCTTAAGGACTGGGGACTTGATCCCTTACCCATATATCACGAGCCGCCTGAGACTCCCTATAGTGACCCTGAATTATACCAGGAGTATCCGTTAATATATACCACCTGGAAATCGGAAGCCTATCGCCACTCTGCAGGAAGACAAATAGCATCTTTACGAAACAGCTATCCAGATCCAGTTGTTGTGGTTCACCCTGAAACAGCAGGTAAGTTGGGAATACAGGAAGGTGACTGGGTATACATTGAGACGAAACGAGGCAGAATCAAACAGAAAGCCACTCTTAATGCAGGTATAGACCCACGGGTGGTAGGAGTTGATTATGCCTGGTGGTTTCCAGAGAAAGACGAATCCAGCCTATACGGTTGGACAGAAGCAAACATCAATATATTAACAGATGATACGCCCCCATTTAACCGAGAGTTAGGTTCCACAAATCTAAGAGGCATGCTTTGCAAAGTTTATAAGATATGAATTTTGGGTAAAACCTTCCATAGGCGGGCAGGATAAAGCTTTTTTTGACAATTTATAGCGGTAGCGTATCATAGATTGTGTCAGACGAGAAAAAGGGGTACCACCCAAGGAAACCGAAGAGCGAAGAAAGGAGGTACCCTATGCTATGAGATACAGTGTGATGGTTAATAGTTTGCGAGGGGGAGGGAGGGTCAGGTCTTAACGGGCTCGTTCGAGTGCGGCCACAGCGGGTAGGGTTTTGCCTTCCATCAGGTCAAGAAAGGCTCCACCACCGGTGGAGATATAGGTAATTCTGTGGCTCTCACCAGCCTTGTAAATGGCCACATCCGTGGACCCGCCTCCTACAATGG
>JAFDHR010000349.1 GCA_019308645.1 Deltaproteobacteria bacterium | reverse complement strand
CCAGAGGCCTTTAAAGATAGGCCTCACTGTGATTGTTGAGATGGGGATTGTCGAGGAGATAATCATCAAAAAAGTGGAGAAGGGAACGACAAATGAACCTAACACCATCAGCTTGAATTTTATCTGAAAAATGATATATGCGGCGATTATCGTCCAGGAGAGAAAAGAGAGGGATGTCTTAAAGGTTAATGCAGGCACAGCGCCGAGCTGATAATAGCTAAGGATTAGGTAGATTGAATGAAGCGCAAACCCGAGAAGCATAATCCTGTGCGACCAGTACCCAACTTTTTTATTTTTCTTTATGATAAAGAATAAAAAACCGGCTGAAGCTATGAGGTATACGATAAGAGTCAACTTAAAGAAAAGAATATCCATTTATTATATCTCTTTAAAGACTTGTGTAAGCGTGTCCTCTATCGCAAAACCTTCTCCCAGAATAGATTTTAACGTAGCTCTCATACCATCCCAATTTTTATGTGTGATCATTTCAAGAAGATTTGAGTCAACCAGTTGTTGAAAGATAATCTTATTTTTTGAAGAGGGTTGATCCTGGGAAAGGAGCTTTGTTCTGATTATGCCTAATAGCTCTGTAAGCGAATCATATTCTGGCGGAAACGTGTTCTCTAAGTTTTTTCTGATTTTTTTTGCCAACGCCGGACTTTTACCTGCGGTAGATATGGCTATTTGGAAATTTCCTCTTTTCACGATTGAAGGCATAATAAAATTACAGTCCTTTGGCTGATCAACAGTGTTAATCAGCAGGCCATGTTTTTTTGCCTGGGATGCAATTTTGCTGTTGACTTCAGTATCATCCGTGGCCGCAATAACCATAAAGGTATCATCCATGTAAGTGTCTAAAGATTCATAAGGTATATGGAGTATCGTTTTTTTGGCAGCCAGTTGTTTTAAATGAGGGGTAAGATGCGGGGAGCTTATGTATATTTTGCACCCATAAGTGAGAAGATTTTTTATTTTGCGCTCAGCTACATCACCACCGCCCACAACTACTACGTTTTGATGATTTAGATCGAGAAATATGGGATAATAGGGCATATATAGAATTTTTTTTGATAAAATTAATCCGATTAATGGGGCCAAGCCCTTAAGGTCTTCTCATACATATCTATTTGCCATTTCGTTAATAAATTGTTCAATCTCATCTGCTCCTTTAGAAGACAAATCCGACACTGATCTGTTGATTTTATCATATGTGGATTGGTCACGGTAGAGGTCATCTGTTGACGAATATACACCGCCTCGTCTCCCAATCCGATAAATAATTCGTTCAGATTCAGACAAATCTTGATATTTTTTGATCACATGTAACATATTTTCTTTATCTTCTGGTAGTTTTCCTTTTACCTCTTCTAACAGATTCATTATGTGGTCACTGGTAATAGTGCTGGTGATGTTATTGTCTAATGTTTCGATAAAGAGCTTTATCTCCTCAACCACCTGGTCATCTGTAAGCATCTTAAATTCCCCATTCATGAGCTTTTGGTAAAGTGGAGCATGCATAGGAACCCTCAAACTTCGTAATCGTATATAATGAGGATTGATTTGGTTAAGAACCCTCGCTGTATCTGTGGCATGTTCTTTCCACAATGTTTCACCGCCAAGTCCTGGCATAATGTATTCAGATAATGACATGCCGGCCTCTACTACCTTTTTGCCGGCATCTATATGCCGGTCTGCGGTAACACCCTTCTTTATAAATTTTAAAACTTGATCACAGCCGCTCTCTAAACCAATATGTACCCTATCAAGGCCTGCTTGTTTTATTTCTTTTATTTCGGCCAGCGATTTTCGGCTAACCGTTCTTGATCGTGAGTACGTAGTTACTCTTGTTAAATCGGGAAATTTTTCCCTCAGAAAGCGTAAGATTTCAACAAAATCCCTGGTCTTTATAATAAAATTATCGGCATCTTGCAGAAAACATTCTCCAGTTCCGTAATAAAGCCACATGGCCACGCTCTGGTAGCTATAACTGTGATTATTATTAAGAATAGAGCCTATAACCGAATTTGTTATCAGGCCATTTTCCCCTACCTTCCATGAAAGGGCCTTGATATCATCAGCAATATCTCTGGCGGCCTGTATATCCTTTTTTATCTCTTCCACTGTCCTTAAAGAAAACTTTTGTCCTTTATAGACAGGGCAAAAAAGACACTGGTTCCAGGGGCAATTGCGAGTCACCCTTAAAAGAAGGCTTCGTGCTTCATTAGGCGGCCTGATAGGGCCTTGCTCAAAACTCAAGTTTGATTCAGGTATCATTTTTCCCTTCATCCTATAAAGACTAAACCCACAACCCTGAAAGAGGGCAGCAGGCCATGCATGTTGGGGATTAAATTATTAAAAAAGTAACTATATATAAAGTGAAACTACTCAGGTTGTCGGGTTCACCGTTCAAGCCTGCCCTGGCGCGACTTATTTACTATAATCTGTTGGCACTGTAGTATCTGAGTAACTATTTATGTTGAACAATAGCCTATCCAATCAGGTCTGGGCCAGGGGTTCACAGTTGATATCCATGCAATACGGCGTGGCTTGTGACAAGAACCGGATGAACTTCTCATTTATCTTCAAATCGAAACTAAATGCTTTAGATTGATGATTCGACAGTATTTTATCTCTCTAACCTTGAACCGTGAACCTGGAATTTGGAACCTGAGTATTCTTTTCAAATTTTTCTCTCTTTTCTACCGCCAATCACACACCTTAGGTAGTCTGAGTTAAGTAAGTGAAAGACTGGACTTATTACTTAACAGGAGGTTTCTTTTAAATCCTTCACACGTATTTGTGAAATCCAGCTTCCTGCAGATGACGTACGCCTTGGTTCACAGATAGGCATCATGTTTCACCTTGATTTCTGGCATAATCTTTCAATCTCATAGGGCATACCTCCTCTTTTGGTTATTGGGCTTTTATCTATTATCTTACAGATTTGTTTCCCCATGGGATATTAAATAATTATCTGATATCTTATACGAGGTGCCTTGTGCAAAGAGAAAGAAGTGATAAGCATTGCGCTTCTTATTGCTTTGGGCTTTTCGACATGAAATTAGAAGGTAAATTAGAACATGGAAATAATGCTTCTAAATGACATTGTTGTTATATTTGGACTGGCTATTGCTGTCCTCTTTATATGCCATCGACTTCGCGTGCCGGCTGTTGTTGGATTTTTACTCACGGGGATATTAGTCGGGCCTTACGGACTTGGGCTGGTAAAGGCAGTTCATGAAGTTGAAATTTTTGCTGAAATAGGTATTGTATTATTGCTTTTTACCATCGGAATCGAGTTCTCGCTTGAAAGGCTGCTGCAAATCAGGAAGTCCGTCCTGATGGGCGGCTCGCTTCAGGTGTTGCTGACCTTTTTGGCTACTTTGTTCATAGCCAGGCGGTTTGGCCAAGCTTTTGGTGAAGCGATTTTAATCGGATTTCTCGTAGCCCTGAGCAGCACGGCCATTGTGCTCAAACTACTCCAGGAAAGAGCTGAAGTTGACAGCCCCCACGGACGTACAACCCTTGGCATCCTGATCTTCCAGGATATTATTATTGTTCCTATGATCCTGGTCACCCCGCTACTGGCCGGTGCAATAGGGAATTTAGGTGAATCCGTCCTCATTCTTCTGGCCAAAGGAATCGGCATAATCCTGTTGGTGTTCGTCAGCGCTAAGTGGATTGTACCCCGGGTATTGTATCAAATCGCCCGGACTCGAAGCCGGGAACTTTTCTTACTGAGTGTAATTGTAATATGCCTCGCAGTTGCGTGGATAACTTCCAGTGCGGGCCTTTCCCTTGCCCTGGGCGCGTTTTTAGCAGGATTGATCATTTCCGAATCTGAATACAGCCATCAGGCGCTCGGGAATATTCTACCCTTTAGGGATGTCTTTATAAGCTTCTTTTTTGTTTCCATTGGTATGCTGCTGGATGTAGGCTTCCTTTTCCAACAACTGGGAACCATTGCGCTGATCGCTTTGGGAGTTTTGGTTTTAAAATCTATCATTGCCTGTTTTACAACAGTTTTATTAGGATTCCCTTTTCGTACTTCAATCCTGGTTGGCCTTGCACTCAGTCAGGTTGGTGAATTTTCTTTCATTCTATCCAAGGCCGGCGTTGAACATGGTTTGCTTGCCGGAAATAATTATCAGATGTTTCTGGCATGCTCTGTGCTTAGCATGGCGGCGACACCATTCTTGATGACACTGGCGCCACGCATAGCCGATATTATCCTGCGGTTGCCGCTGCCAAAAAGGTTAATATCGGGTTTTTATCCTGTTTCAGAGATAAAGGTTAAGGGCCAGAAAGATCACCTTATTATAATCGGCTTCGGAGTCAATGGTAGAAATGTTGCGCGAGCCGCAAGGGTAACCGGCATCCCTTATGTGATTATTGAAATGAACCCGGAAACGGTAAGAAACGAACAGACTGAGGGTGAACCAATTTATTATGGAGATGCAACCCAGGAGGCGGTGCTTCAGCACGCAGACATTAGAGATGCGATGGTGGTAATTGTAGCCATCGCCGACTGCGCCGCAACACGTAGAATTACCGAAATCATCCGGAGACTTAATCCGGAAGTTCATTTGATCGTACGAACCCGTTATCTCCAAGAGTTGAAGCCCCTGTATGAGTTAGGGGCCGACGAAGTCATTCCAGAAGAATTTGAGACATCAGTGGAAATCTTTACCCGGGTTTTGGCGAAGTATCTTATACCCAGAGATGAAATCGAAAAGATCGTTGCTGAAGTGCGATCAGATGGTTACGAGATGTTTCGAAGCCTTTCCAAAGAGTCGTCATCTTTTTCCGATTTAAAACTTCAGCTTCCAGATGTTGAAATCAGTACGTTGAGGGTTGCTGAAAGATCACCTTTAGTTGGAAAAAGTTTAGCTGAAACTGAGCTGAGAAAGAAATATGGAGTTACAGTATTGGCAATACGTCGAAACTCACAAATATTATCCAATCCAAACGCAAACATACCATTTTGGGCTAACGATGAGCTTTTTGTCCTTGGGCCACCAGATAGGATCGCCGAGGTCGCTGGTTTAACACATAATCCAGAATAAGGAGATGTAAGTTAATGAATCCAATATTTCAGCTAGTGGTTAGCACAATTTTTCGCCTCAAGCGAACATGTCCTAAATGTAAGAGAGACCAAGTTGTCCGTACGAACAAGAGGCTAGAAAGTGTGCGCTGTAAATTCTGCGGCGCAGATATACCTCCCCACAAGTGAGTTATAATGTCCAACAACCGGGAGAGGTTAACGATATTGTCCATCAGGTCTATTTAATGCACCTAACGGAGCGTCAGACTGTAAGTAAAGGGGGAATATAAGATGTCGCCTCTTTTAATGTATTCGGCCCACAGATACCATAGAGAAGAGCGCTCATGCTAAACAAAATGATAAAGATGGCAAAAAGCTTGATTATATTAGGTTTTTTTCCAGGTGGCATATTCGTGTGGGGAAAAGGCAGAGCAAGTGATAACCCTGGCATTATTCCACCAGCTATTTTCAGCCGTTATTCTTCAACCTTAAATTGAGAAGAAATTTCATAAAATCTTCTTGAAACTAAGAACTTAGTAATTCAGAGCGAGATCAATCGAATGTTTATAAAGGCTCAATAAGAGAGTTGCAGACGTTTAAGCTATTTTACTAAATAAGTAAAGGCCTTCGGTACTCGGCGCAACTGAACCTGACCGTGACAACTGTCGGTAAAGGCCCCCCCCTCCTTGAGGGCCTTAAGAATACCGTCCACCTGATTATCGGAAACGATCATGCTGCATGCTTCCCTGGCTGTCGATACCTCACTTAAAGGGGAATCTGAGGGCCGTACATGCTTCAGTCTGGCTATAGTGGCTCCAGCAGCCCCAGCGGACATAGCCGCGCTGACAAGATTTGTTCCTGTCCCTTCATCACATAAGAGGGTTAAATCTGCAAGACTGGTTAGATAAGCCCTTCTCTTTACCCCCTTTTTTTCGACTGTGCCCAACCGGCGACGCCATTCAATGCCTCCTTTAATATGATCGATGGCCGCAACGATTTGCTCGATACTTGCCACATGCCTCTGTTCTCCGCGTGT
>JAFDHR010000348.1 GCA_019308645.1 Deltaproteobacteria bacterium | reverse complement strand
CATTCTGACAAAAAGAAATTCGGAGAGAAGCCTGGTCAGTTGATACCAGATGGATGGCCAGAAAAGGCAGAGGTGCCGAAGGAGATGTTGGAAAGGAAATAATTTTTTTCAATGGGATGCAGACCCGCCTGTCCGCCAAAGGTGGGGGGCAGGTCTGCGTCCTGTCATTAGCATATATTTCTGAAAATCTTCACACTTTCACCCGTGTGCTAATATGCACAGATAAGTAATATTTCTTCATCTTATTTTTCATTCGTCCATCCTCAAAACTCACAATCCCAACTCATCATTCCCTGGCCCAGACCCGCCTGCCGTCCGGCGGGCAGGCCTGACTTGTAATGAGCTAATTCTATAGGCTCAACTCATGAGATATTACAGCGATAATATCGTATTCCATGCAATTCGCGCCTCCCGATCCCGTCTCGGTCTCGGGACGGGGAGGGCAGGCCAATATTCCCTCCGGGGTGTCAGCCTTATGCGCCGGAGGCCAATTCGGTCGAAGCTCAAAGTTCCGCTTTTTTTTCAGGGTCTTATATGCTAAAATTTTAAAATATGCTACTCAGAGAATATGTGATGGTTTAACTAGTGTCTGAACGGAAACCCCTCTTTTTTGTCATTTCGACCAAAGGGAGAAATCTTATATTTCAATAATAACAATACGCTAAGATTTCTCGCTACGCTCGAAATGACAGCTTTGGATAGTTTTCGTTCAGGCACTAACTAAGTCCCGAGAGAAGGGAAGGGTCGTGTCCTATAATTCATGTGGGAGGCTCTTCCTATCATCGCATTGCTATGAGTGAACAAACAGAGAGCAAATTTAGAAATAATATGAAACTTCCTGAGTTTATCTTTCCATTGTTTTGGGAATATGACCCTGAAACTATTGATATTGTCGAACATGCTGGTCTAATCATGGATCGTATTATGGAAAGGGGATCTTGGGCCTCTATGCTCTGGCTACAAAGAACATACTCAAAAGATCAACTTGTTTCCTTTTTAGAAAAAAGAGGGAATAGAATACTATCCTCTCGTGAATTGAACTACTGGGCCCTTATGGGCGGGATACCTTCTGAGAAAAGGCAAAAATGGCTGGAACAAGCAAGGGGAAGACATCATGTCTGGAGAGACCGTCATTCACATTGATATATTGAGCGATGCTCAAAAGAAAGTCCTTCCTGCCCTGGCAAAGGCTTTGGCTAATACTGATTTTTACCTGGCAGGTGGAACAGCACTGGCGCTTCAGGTAGGGCATCGTCAATCTATGGATTTTGATTGGTTCATCCCTAAACTTGGAGATCCAGAAATTCTATTCAACAGGTTAAAATCATTAGATATTGCTTTTGAAATCCAATCGATCAGTCTCGAAACAGTTTATCTTAACATAGACGCCATACAAATGAGCTTTATCGGCTATGAGTATCCGATGTTACAGCCAAAAGTTCTTTGGACTGAGCTTGGCGTTCACCTGGCAGGAATGAATGATATAGCTTGCATGAAGCTTTCAGCTATTGCCTCCCGGGGCTCCCGAAAAGATTTTTTTGACTTACATTACCTGATAAAGCATTTTCTCTCACTTGAGGATTATTTGAGATTATATATGAAAAAATATAAAAATCGTGACATTGGTCATGTGGTGCGAAGTCTCGTTTATTTTGCTGATGCTGAAACAGAACCTGATATTAAGATGATAAAACCTTTAGTTTGGCAGGATATTAAATCAGACTTTGAGAAGTGGGTGACAAATTTGAAGGTTATTTTGTAAATTCTTGTTAAAAAAAAGGGAGTGAATGGTAATTATTTTTGATTTAGTAGAGACGATGTGGAAAATTGGCTGAAGAGCGTTGAGAAGTCAATTGGCGAAATATTTCAAGCAATTGAAAAAAAATTACCCGGCCATTAGACAAGCAAAACCATCAAAAAACAAGCCCAATCCGACGGCACTCGGGTAGAACATAAGCAGTATTGGATATGAAGAAGCGACTTAAGAACGTAAGATCTAAAAAACCACACCCTGAGTATGATCAATATTTATTGCGGATAAGAAAGGGTGAACGATTGTATAAATTCTATTATTTTCGTCCTATTGCCGGGCGTAGTGAGCATTTTGAATATCGGATATTAACAAAAGAAAAGGCAAGTGGAATCTTAGAAATGGTAAGCTATAACTTCAAGATCGTAGGTGGTGTACCACAGAAAACCGCTATCACCAGAGTTTCTGAAATATCAAAAGAACAGTTAGAGCCTATTGTTCAAAATGTTAGGAGAAAAACGAATACCAGTCCTGATGAGTTTGAGGAATTGGACCTTTCCACGTTTGCAACGATAGATGCACAGATTGAATTTCTAAAAAAGCAGGACAGGGTAGATACAATGTATATAATGTAGGTAGAGAGTTACAAGACTGATGAGGAAAAGACCAAGGATGCGACCGCCAAACGACGGGTGTATGCGGTGAATAATTATAGGGCTCATTACAAATGATCTTAATCCCTGGGGCTTGCTCATAGTTTGTTTGTCAAAATTCTCTTCTAACGTAATGACTGCTACCCTACAAATGTCACAATATTTTCTATTTCCTCTCGAGCTGTCTTTATCCCTGTAATCGGGTGGTCCCAATCAGGATAACCTATAGCTAACCCAATCATGATCCGCTTTGATTCAGGAATTCCTACAATCTTTCTAAGGTGTTTTGGATAGTCAACGATCGCGCGCATAATACATGTGCTAAGACCAAATTCCGGGGCAGCAAGGGCAATGTTTTGAGTGACAAGACCAACATCCAATACTGGCCAGTTTCCCTGTAAGAGCTTGTCTACAGTCACAATAATGACAGTAGGTGCATCATAGAACTGCATCATCTTCTCACTCCATTCCTTTTTTTTATTCGCTTTGGTTATGCCCATTATTTTAAATATCTGCTTTGCCAATGCCACCTGACGCTCCTTATAAACACCTTTAAGGACAGGTGCAATATCCCTTGTATCACCTACAGGGATATCAGGATCAGGTAATTCCCCACGACGATAGTCTTCTAAATAGGCGCTCTTGACCTCTTTTAGCGCTTTACCTCTCACAACAAAAAATTCCCATGGCTGAAGGTTAACAGCCGAAGGCGCACGAGTTGCCACTCCTAAAAGTTTTATCAGGATGCTTTCAGGGACTGGATCAGGCCTAAAGGCCCTGATTGATTTTCTTGACCTTATCGCCTCTAAAACCTCCATTCT
>JAFDHR010000347.1 GCA_019308645.1 Deltaproteobacteria bacterium | reverse complement strand
ATCTTCGGGTGATGGCAGGCCAGAAGCTTGGAATAGATCATGCTGTGGGTCATAACATAATGTAGGCCTTTGTAAGATATAGATGGAACATGCTCTACATCATGGGCCAGCGGGTCTGTCAGGGGACTCAGCTGCACCCTTTCAAGATTACAAAGACCCTCATCAGCAAGGAATTCATGCATGGCAGTAACGAATGTGGCTCGTATGGATACGGCAGCAAGGAGGGTGTCTCCCATCCACTTCTTATAGTAGTATTTTTCCAGATATTCCTGAAGGCTTGAGCCACCTTGTTTGAGTGCTGCCTGAAAACCAAACAGGGCATCACCAATTCCTGTTACTATATCATCTTTCATACCTTTTCTCTTTTAAAGAATCGGAAGATATTTTTCAATCTCAAACTGGCTTACATGAATCCGGTACCTATCCCATTCTATCTTTTTATTGGCTACAAATTTATTAAAGATATGATCACCCAGGGTTTCCCTTACAAGCTCGCTCTTTTCTACCTCCTGAATTGCTTCAAAAAGGTTTCCTGGCAAAGAGGTGATTCCAGCCCGTTCCCTCGCCTCTTCATCCATCTCATAAATATCTTCCTCGATTGGCTCTGGGAGGGGATAGTTTTGCTCAATCCCCTTTAACCCAGCTGCCAGCATAACTGCGAATGCCAAATAGGGATTACAGGCCGGATCTGGGGACCTGAACTCGATCCTCGTGGCCTGCTCCTTGCCTGGTTTGTACATGGGGACCCGAACCATTGTCGAGCGATTGCGCCTGGCCCATGAAATATAGACAGGCGCCTCATAGCCGGGGACCAATCTTTTATAGGAGTTTACCCACTGGTTGGTTATTGCTGCAAGCTCTCGTGCGTGTCTCATAATGCCGGCAATATACGGCTTTGCTAACGATGAAAGATGATACTGATCCTGGGGATCGTAAAAGGCATTGCTATCACCTTTAAACAGAGATTGATGTACATGCATACCGCTGCCATTTTCACCGAAGAGGGGTTTGGGCATAAAAGTGGCATAATAACCCATCTTCCTCGCAATCTCTTTTGCTACTATCCTGTAGGTCATAGTCTTGTCGGCCATGGTCAATGCTTCGTCATACTTGAGGTCAATTTCATGCTGACTGGGGGCGACCTCATGGTGGCTGTATTCCACCTGGATATCCATATCCTGGAGGGCAAAGATTATTTCTCTTCTTAAATCACTGCCCATGTCTAAGGGCCTATTGTCAAAATATCCTCCCTTATCAATAGGTTTGGGGTTATCCTGGCTTTCAAAACAGAAGAACTCCAGCTCTGGCCCCATGTAAGCCTTATACCCGTTTTCAGCCAGTTTTCGCGTCATTCTCTTTAAGACATATCGGGAATCCCCTTCATAGGGGTTTCCGTCAGGCTGAAGGATATCGCAAAACATGCTGCCTACTGGTCTGTCTTGGGGTCGCCAGGGGAGGAACTGAAAGGTGGTGGGATCAGGCATGGCTATCATATCGCTCTCCTCAATTCTGGCAAATCCTTCGATAGAGGAGCCATCAAAGCCCATTCCCTCTTCTAATCCTTCTTCCAACTCAGATGGGGTAACAGCAAAACTCTTTAATATCCCCAACACATCTGTAAACCAGAACTGGATGAAGCTGATATTTTTCTCCTTAACCAATTTTAACACATCATTTTTTGTTTCACAAAGCATGCATCCCTCCACTTTATATACAATCTTTTTCTAATCTTTCAATGAGCGTTACCATTCGCGCAATAAGGGTGACTAGTAGTGCGTTTCGCTAAAATATTTACATATATTAAAATTCAAATGCCAAATGAATGTCAAAGCTCAAATTTCAAAATGCCTTACACCGATCAGTATTTTTGACATTTGTCATTTTTAATAATTAGATATGTATGTGTTTTATTGAGCCGATATCTAGTCCTCATGCAATAACTTTTTGTAGGGTTAACATAATAGGGTCTATTTGGTAAAGTTCTTTTATCTAATTGCCTTTCTGACCCTCCCTGTTTCCCTGATTTGTTTTATTTTACCACAAGATAAACAATTTTAATAAGTCTTTAGGGACTAACATCCTAAAGTTGCAACCATAATTGCTTTTATAGTATGCACCCTGTTCTCAGCTTCATCAAAAACAATAGATGCTTCTGATTCAAACACTTCTTCGGTTACCTCCATTCCAGTTAAACCGAATTTTTTATAAATATTCTCCCCAATAATTGTCTCACGATTATGGAATGATGGTAAACAATGCATAAATTTCACATGAGGATTGCCGGTCATTTTCATAGTATCATTGTTGATCTGATAGGATTTCAATAATTCTATTCTTTCTTTCCATACCTCTTCTGGTTCACCCATTGAAACCCAGACGTCTGAATAGAGAAAATCACAATCCTTTACACCTTTTCTCAAATCATGGGTTACTAATAGCTTTGCCCCGGTTTCCTTAGCTATTTCTTTTGCCTCTTTTACTAATTCTTTATTGGGTTGAACATTTTCAGGCGCAATAGAACGAAAATCCATTCCCATTTTTGCAGCACCAATCAATAGTGAATTACCCATATTGTTTTTTGCATCACCCAAATACGCAAACTTCACCTGGTTCAAAGGCTTGTCAGAATATTCCATCATTGTTAAAAAATCTGTAAGAACCTGAGTCGGATGGTATTCATTTGTGAGGCCATTCCATACAGGAATACCTGTATATTTTCCCAACTCCTCGACCATTTTTTGCCCAAAACCACGATATCCAATGCCGTAATACATTCTATCAAGCACTCTGGCAGTATCTTTGATCGATTCTTTCTTGCCAATCTGAGAACTTGACGGATCAAGATATGTTACCCTTGCTCCCTGGTCATAGGAAGCCACCTCAAAAGCACATCTGGTTCTGGTTGATGCTTTTTCGAAAATTAAGGCTATATTTTTACCAGTTAATTTTGGCTGCTCTTTTCCTGCGTATTTTGCTTTTTTCAAATCAGCAGAGAGCTCCAGTAAAAATTGAATTTCTTCAGGTGTAAAATCCAGTAACTTCAAAAAATTTCTATTTTTTAAATGATACGTCACCCTTTTCTCCTTTCTTCATATAATCGAGAGTCAAGAACATGATAGTTTAATAGTATAGAGACTATGATAGATTTTAGGTTGTAAGGAAGTCCCTCAAGGGTTAATAAACCCGAAGATAAAAACATTTAAAAAGGAGGAACTTCCTATGGCTACCAAAGTAAAG
>JAFDHR010000346.1 GCA_019308645.1 Deltaproteobacteria bacterium | reverse complement strand
CCCTTCCACCAGTCACTTCAGAAAAGCCTATCCTCGTTTGTCGGGTGATAAAAGCTGTCAGGTTTACCAAAGGTCTCATTTTATCTATATAACCAGCATATCCTCTAAAATTATTGACATTTATGTTTTTATTGCAAAGGCATAGATAATTATCAACAGACATCTCTAACTATTACCTTGCAATTTAAAAAAAGGGTTGATAATGAGGACAGAAAGCAGGTAACGGTAAGATAATAAAAGGGTATTGATATGGGTAAAACATTTAAAGAGGTACCGCTAAAAAGGTTGCGCGTATGGTGTGATCCAGATTCTCTGGGCGTTCAATCTACAAGTGATATAAATAAAAAGAAGCAATTGTTGGTGGCCCAGGATAAGGCAATCAAAGAAATTACATTTGGGCTCAAGATGCCAAGAAATGACTATAACTTGTATGTAGCTGGACCAGAAAGAACCGGTCTTACCTTTATTGCCAAAACATACGTTGAGAAAATAGCCAAAAAAGATCCACCGCCCTTTGACTGGTGCTATGTTTATAATTTTCAAGAACCAGATACCCCCAAATATCTTAAACTGAACAGAGGCATGGGGATACAATTAAAAAAGGATGTATCTGAGTTCATTAAAGAGGTTAAGACAGGCATACAGGATGTCTTTGAAAGTGAGGATTATAATAGAGAAAAGGAAGCGATAACCAAAACATTGAATACCAAAAGGAACGAATTAATCTCACAATTGGAAAAAAAGGTGAGCAGGGGGGGGTTTGTCCTGAATATTAGCCAGGCAGGAATGATGATTCTCCCATCGAAAAATGGCAAGCCTATGGATGACGAAACTATTGCTGCTATGCCAGAGAAAAAAAGAAAACAACTCCAGAAGGTAAGCCAGGAATTGCAGAACGAGATGAAAGGAACGGTTAGGAACATAAGAAACCTGGATAGAGAATCAAAAGAGCGGATTAAGGAACTTGACAAAAAAATAGCCCTTTACCGAGTCGGACTCCTCATGGAAGAGCTTGAGACAGAATATAAGGATTTGCCAGAGGTATTAGATTATTTCAAAGGGATGAAGGATGACATTATTCTTAATATCGATGATTTTAAACAAAAACAACCAATCCAACAAGGCTCATTATTTATATCCCAGCCTGAACCCTCATTTGCCCGATTTAAGGTAAATGTCTTGATTGATAATTCAAAGGTAAAAGGGGCGCCAGTTATAATCGAAACCAATCCTACCTATCCTAATATTTTTGGCAGAATAGAGAAGCATGCACAATTTGGCACCCTTTATACAGACTTTACCATGATAAAACCCGGTGCGTTCCACAGAGCAAATGGTGGGTATCTCATTATTAAGGCCATTGATCTGCTACGAAGTCTTGGGTCTTGGAATGCCCTTAAGAGGGCGATCAAGAATAAAGAGATTAGGATTGAAGAGCTGGCAGAAGAGATAGGATTTATATCAACAAAGACCTTAAAGCCTATGCCTATCCCTCTTAATATCAAGGTCGTCTTGATAGGTGATCCTTATATATATCATCTACTCTATTCTTTAGATACGGATTTTAAAAAGATGTTCAAGGTCAAGGCACAGCTTGATGATAATATTAAGATGGCTAAAAAGCAGATTAATAATTATCTTTTCTATATTGCTAAGGTATGTGAAGAAGAAAATCTACTTGAAATTGATAAAAAAGGACTGGCAAGGATAATAGAGTATGCATCTGAACTGGTGGAAAACCAGCGAAAGATGTCGCTTAAATTGCCAGAGATAAAAGATATAGTGGTAGAAGCCAATTTCTGGGCCACGCAAAGGCGTAAAAAATGTATTGAAGCAGGCGATATCGAGAAGGCCATTGATGAAAAGGCGCAGAGATCAAATCTTATAGAGACCAAACTCCAGGAAATGATTGAAGAAGATACCATCCATATCCAGACACGAGGGAAGGTTGTAGGCCAGTTAAATGGTTTGTCCATTTATGATTTAGGTGACTATACCTTTGGCAGGCCTGTAAGGATAACTGCGACAGCTACCCCTGGCAAGGAAGGGGTTGTTGATATCGAGCGGGAGGCCAAAATGAGCGGTAATATTCATACGAAAGGCGTCCTCATTATGGAAAGCTACCTAAAAAATAAATATGCATTAGAGAGACCTCTTGCCCTTTCAGCCAGTGTTACATTTGAGCAAAGCTACGGAATGATTGATGGAGACAGTGCCTCGGCAGCTGAACTTTTTACGATTCTCTCCTGTTTATCAAATAGGCCTCTTTATCAGGGCATTGCTGTTACCGGTTCTGTAAGCCAGTTAGGTGAATCTCTGCCTATCGGTGGAGTCACCAGGAAAATAGAGGGTTTTTATGATGTCTGCAAGGCCAAAGGCCTCACCGGGAAACAGGGTGTTATTATCCCAAAAAGAAATATAAACGATTTGATGCTTAAAAAAGAGGTTGTCTCTGCTGTAGAAAAGGGTAAATTTCATATCTATGCCATTGAAAACATGGATGAGGGGATTGAGATCTTAACCGGTGTCAAGGCAGGAATAAGGGATAAAAAAGGAAATTATCAAAAAAATACCCTCAATTATCTGGTAATGGAAAGGTTAAAGACGATGAGTGAGTCAGTCAAAGAGTCGGAAGAAAAAACAAAAAGAAAGGTAAAGAAGCGTACACGTTCAGCGGTCAGCAAACAGCCACCCGCACGATAAAAAAGCGGTAGAGTCTTGGTAAAGGGGCTTCTTTTTAGGCTACCTTCTGCCATGTTTCTGACCGTTCAATTTCTGGCAGAGTCCGTTGACAATTGTTAGTTGTCTAACAGATAAAATTTAAATAATCCCTGTATATCCAAACCCCGAAAATTTTAGCTAATTTTGGGGTAATATTTTGGACAAAAGGGTGCGTTTCTAACTCAAGATGTGGGTTCAAGGTTCAGGGTTCACCGTTCAGGGGTTAAAACCTTTGAACCCTGAACCTCATAATCCAGACCGACCTAATGTCCAATTTTTGAGCAAAGTCCTAAAAATTAGGGGGATTGCAGTCATTAAATAAATAGTTTTTACGAGGTCTGATATAGCAGAAAATAATGTAGGAATATGGCATCTTGCCTAAGTGCTTGAAAATATTGTCACAACTGACCACTGACAATCCCGATTGATCAGCGATTTTTTTGGGCTGATTTATTTGACCATTTGGCTAATGGATCTATCGGAACCGAAAATCCAATTTGAAATTATACAGCCAGGGGATTCTCGGGTCAAC
>JAFDHR010000345.1 GCA_019308645.1 Deltaproteobacteria bacterium | reverse complement strand
GATTTTGCTTCTCAACATATTTATAAATATGCCTTCGGCACAAAATCGCTCCAACTTCTCGTTTCGCTGAGGTTTTTCAATCCTCGTGACGATGCCTACTGCATAATCTGGGTTCAAGGCGCCATTTATTTTTTCCATACATTTACCCTTTCACCGATCTTTCTCTCATATTTACCGGTAGCAGTTACGACGCTTCAATTATTCACTGAATCCTAAACCGCTGAAAAACTCAAGGTGGGCTTGTTTGACAAGCCAATCTTTATTCTTTTTCAGCAATTCGAGTGTAAGCCGGTATAGATCCACATTCTCTCCTGCCTCCTCAAGCCACCCCTGGGGATCTTTGTAAAGTTCTGTGAGCTTAGGAAGGGATACATCCTTTTTCACAATCATGAAATAGATTGTAGCAGAAGCGGTAGGGCCGTTGGACTCAAGCTCGACACTCGGTTTAGGGTACATGACTTTAAATTCTTGATAGTGCCTAAAGGCCATCCAAAGTATTCTCCTGACGCCACGGTGATCGTGCTGACCGGGCATGGCGAGAAAATCCTCAGAAGTCAGCTTCATAAGCCCCCTGATATCGTGATTCTCAGCACATAGAGTACCCTGTTTGATGAGTTGCCGGATCACATCTGTATCGTCTTTATGTGCGCATGACGTCAGAAAGAAACATAGGACCGGCAACAATACTCCCAGCCTTACTAAAAAATTGTGCCAATTGCGATTTTTTTTCATGGGTGCGATTCTCAACAAGTAATACTTTACAGGAAATACAGAACGGCGATAGCATTAATAATATTTCAAGTGCAAGATTCTTATAATATAGCAATATCCCCATTTGCTCGTCCCTTACTCCCTGCATTTTGTAGCTCAACTTCATTGACGTGCCCTTGAAATGATTAGAGGAGATTTTTTTAGCGTCAGGCTGTTTCCTAATCTACTTCGATACTGAAGCTGCGTATCAGCCGAGGCCACAAGGCATCGACTGCATTTGCATTGTCAGGTAATGGGTGCAATATCCTTTTCTTTTGGGATATACTCTTTAATAAAATGGTTGGAGTGGTAGACGCTTATTGCTTTTTCAATTACTAAAAGAATACCAAATGTGAACAACTCAACTACGCTCCCCTCGACGCCTTTTGTGACATCAATTAAGGATACTATCACGAGGACGAGAAGTACAGTTTCTATGATCGCGTCACTAATTCCAAGAAACGGGTGTCTGGTATAAAAATATCCTCCACCTGGATAAATGAGGGATATTTTTTTAGCCTTATCTTTTTCCTTGAATTCAAGAAAGCAGTATGGGCATACATATTTCTCCTCTTCGAGTTCTTTTGTGCAGCGTGGACAAAGGTGGATTCTTTTTTGTATTTCGCTTGGAGTCCCTTCAAACGAGATAGTTGGTATCAAGGTCTTAATTTTATTTCTTTCGTTGCGTGCTATATAAATAAACTTTTCCTTCTTTCCATTTTTATACCCAACAACAAGCCTATTGCCTTTAAGCTGAATCGAATCGCAGTCAGGGTATAGGATGTGCGCTATGGAATGTCTGTATGAGTAATTTCTTTTTGTTGGGATATGGAAGATACGTTTATTAGTGAATATAAACAAGGAACGTTTTAGATAGATAAAAATCCAACCTGTCAATAATTGTTCCAGAATAGAAGTGGGGGAACAGCCGGTAGTAATCAGAAGTATTTTTTCATCCTCTTTTAAGAAATTCTTTAGAAACGCTACGTTTTTTAATAGTTTTGTATGTCGCTTCTCTATTCTTTTTTTATAGATACCTTTGTGATTAGAAAATAGAATTTCACGATCCAATGGAAGGTCCAAAGAATCCTTTTGATGAAGAACTGCTGCGTGGTTTACTGAATCTGATTTCATAGATACTGTCTCCATGGTTGAGATTGGTGTTTTGAATCTTCCATTTCATCTATGACCACCTTTTGAGTGATCGGAATTATTTCAAAAATATATAAAGAATCATGATGTTGTCTTTCAGTTTTTTGCCGATCGTGGGAGGAAATAACACCCTTATCAACGTAAAACCTACGGTTTGCACCTGTAATGTTTCTCAATGATACTCTTTAAAAGGCTATGTGGCCTTCGTGAGTTTCTCATGATCAGTAATCATTTGTGCTCGTTACAGTAATAATCGCATCCTTAGGTAAAGCCAGCCCGGCCTCTACCTCTACCGCTTTGATGATCCCGGCAGGCACAGGGCACGCAGGATGCGGACAATACTTTTTAGCTAGCCTAAGAGTAAGTGGGCCCTTTCCTTTGTACGTAATTTCCTCCATGGGATCCACCTGACGTAATTCTTCTGCTAATTCCTGGATCGCCGGACAATCACTCGTGATAATGAGTGAACAGGTATTGCTCTGAGCACGAGCAATAACTTCAGCAGTAAATCCACATATTCCAGTCTCTATCACGGATTTGGACATATCAACCTCGCCTCTCATTGTATCGGTGCCATCTATTTATCAACCATATTAACTCACCTGACTCTATGGAGCAGGCAACACCTATCATTCACTTTTGGAAGTAGATTTATCAGCTGTTTCAATCTTTGATTTGGGAATAATTTCCGAACCAAGTAATACTGCTATCCAGCGTGTCTCATCTCTGCTGTCGAGTGCAATCTTTGCGGTAATTGTGAGAGGTACGGACAAGAGCATGCCAACCGGACCCAAGATCCATCCCCAGAATAGAAGAGAAAGGAACACTACCAGTGTTGAAAGACCCAGGCCACGGCCCATAAAACGCGGCTCGACCACGCTACCCATCAACAGATTTATTATGATGTATCCAACCGCAGCTAAAAGCGCTCTAATTAACCCTAATTGTATGGTTGCCAGGAGCACTGCTGGTACCGCCGCGATAATCGAACCAATATTTGGGACATAGTTCAATGCAAACGCCAGAAGACCCCACAGCAATGGATAATCAACACCGATGATCGTGAGCCAGATGGTGATGAAAATACCAGTAACAAGACTGATCAGAGTCTTGATAGCCATATAGTGCTTCACATTGCTGATAAAAATGTCTAAGCGGCTAAGCGAGGACTGGGGGACACTTAATACGGTGCGTAACTTTGCTGGAAAGCTTGAGGCTTCTAACAGCATGAAAATAACCGTCATCAGAATTAAAAAGCCGTTTGTAAGCATATTGCCCAAGCTGTTAAGTAAAACGGCAACAAGCTTCATAACTGCCCCCGGGTTAAAAATCTTCGTCAATGCGAGGGCAGAAATATCTAC
>JAFDHR010000344.1 GCA_019308645.1 Deltaproteobacteria bacterium | reverse complement strand
GTATTGAAAGAGGAGATTAGAGAAAAAAGATGGTATTAACTCAGCCTAACAGGGCATTGAGGTACGTTAGGCCCACTTAAAAGTTTGAGAGCTTTTTTGAGGGTACATCTTCCAGGACATACATTCCGTCAATGCATCTTCTTCCGATAGAATGGAGGAAGACTGGTTTCAGGTTATCTGTTATGCAATTTCTGCACGAATGTCTCATTTAAAGGAAAAGCGTGAGAGGAAAGGCAATATCCAATTTTGTACTCGTTCTACACGAGCGTATCAGTTTACATTTTCTTCGACCATCTATACAACCAAACCTCTGATAAAATATTGCGATTGATATTTCACATTAATACGTGATATACGTATTAATGTGATCTTTTACAAAGGAGTATATCCATGAATAGACAGAATGTAACGTTATCCTTGCCCAAATCATTATTGAAGAAGGCTAAGGTAATTGCCGCAGGCAGAGAAAAATCTCTGAGTGAACTCTTAAGAGAATCACTTGAGGAGAAGGTCAGAGAAGCTAACGGTTACAAGAAGGCAAGACAGAGACAATTGAAGCTTCTCGAGGAAGGCCTTGACCTTGGAACAAAAGGAGATATTGCACCCACAAGGGATGAAGCTCATGAAAGGCGATAAAGTATTTCTTGACACCAATATTATCATCTATGCCTATGATGCGCACGCAGGGGAAAAACACCGCATAGCCAAGAAAATCTTTGTTGAGTTATGGGATTCGGGGCTTGGAGTGATCAGCACCCAGGTACTCCAAGAATTTTTTGTAAACGTCACCCAAAAGATACCAAAAATATTAGACAAACGACTGGTCAAGGGTATTGTAAGTGATCTTTTGAAATGGGATGTTGTAGTCAATGATGGGGAATCTGTTATTGAAGCGATTGAAATTCTTTTACGATACGATTATTCCTTTTGGGATTCACTGATAGCGATTGAAATTCTTTTACGATACGATTATTCCTTTTGGGATTCACTGATTATTGAGGCAGCTATTAGAAGTGGTGCAGTAGTATTGCTGTCTGAAGACCTGTCTCATGGACAGATAATTCATGGCGTAACCATAAAAAATCCTTTTAAAACTGAACCACTCCCCCTTTAAACTTTGATTTATCAACCATTTGGGACGTGAAGTCCGGGACGTTGTTGACTAAGTTGAATAACTCTAAACGGTGAACCGGGACGTTCGTGCAGAAATTGCTTAAAACTTTAAAAATAAAAGGGGTCATTGATTCTAAAACAACATAAACGCATATCTTGATCTGAATTTGGGCTTTTCTTCATTTACCCTATGGAATGTGGCCGGGTAAGAAAAAAGGCTGATTTTCTCAATCAGCCTCTAAGGTAGTGATCTTTAATGGTAGGCACGACGGGATTTGAACCCGTGACCTCTACCGTGTCAAGGTAGCGCTCTCCCCCTGAGCTACGCGCCTTCTAAAAAAATATCTATCAATCTTGCTGTTGGCATGTCAAGCAAAATCAGTTTTCTCATCCTCGGTTAAAACAACTAACCCAGTCCTAATATATTGAAGTCCTGAGGCTATGGTGAACCCAGCCGTTAGCCAAAAGGCGTATATTTTAATAGGTTCTATATTTAGATAACTATTTGATAATATCATGAGAATAGTGGCTATTTGTAAGCATGTTGTTGATTTACTCAAAAGGGAAGGGTGAACTTTTAGTGGATGCCGGTTTAGATAAAGCACCAGAACTCCAAGCAAAATAATCACATCCCGGCTTATAATTAAAACAGCCAACCAGGAGGGGATCATTTTCAATATTGATAAGGTTATGTAGGCAGTTACAAGGAGGATTTTATCTGCCAAGGGATCAAGATAGGTTCCAAGCTCACTCTTTTGATGGAAAACCCTTGCTATAAAGCCATCCAGGGCATCACTGACGCTGGCGATAACAAAAATTATAAGAGAGCCTAAGGTTTTATCATTGATTATATATATTACAAAAATCGGAACAAGGAGAACCCTTAAGATAGTAATTAAATTAGGAATAGTCATCTGATAACCAATGTAAATCCCTGCTCACTTAACTCATTAATCTCAAATGAGAATGGCCTTTTTGAATGATTCAGTATTTTGTTGGCCAATCCCTTTGGATTTCCCTTTACCTCTACAAATAACTTTACTAAGCCTTTCTCCAACCTTCTTTCCAATACTGATTTGATTTCTGGAAAATTTGCTTTCAAGAATTCTTTAAAATTCAGAAACTCTCTAAAGTCCTTGAAATCCTTTATTGTTATAATAATTTGATTACGAGCCTCTTGAGTAGGCTGAGCGGCATCAATTAAATAGGAGATCATATCATTTGCCCAACTATTAATAGCTACCTCTATCGCACTCTGATCATCTGTGATGCTACCATTCAGTGTCCTTTCCCTATAACCCTGAGTAACTACTGTACCATCTATAACCTTTATAGCCTTGAAAAATACTGATGCCTTTGCTTTGCTATATAGATTTGCTTCACCTGCTATTACTACCTGGGCAGATAAAAGTCGACCCCATTTGACTGCTGCTTCATTGGTCAAGTTTAAATGTAGCATGCTCTCATCGTAACTTTCTTCAGGAGGGAAAAAAGATCTGTTGATAACCCTAAAGTCTTTATTTTCAAAGACCTGACTGAGAAATAGCTCCGTCTGAGTAAGTGATGTTTGATTAGTAGGGTCACCCCACCAATAGATAGCTGAAGAGCCTTCTTTCTTCTCTGAAACCAGGAAAAGAACATCAATCTGCGTAGCATCAAGATCGCGCAATTCTATCTTGTCGAGCTTTCTCTCCAATATCGCTTTATTTACCCGAACCTTCATTAATATCCTAACGTATCTATCAGTGCTAAATTCAGAAATTATTTGATAATCCTGTATCTCCTCCTTTGTTTTTGATAGAATTTCCTCATCCAATCGTTGAAAACTATTCGCCATATCCTGGGATTTCAGTCTTTGAATGACATATTCCTCAATCGCCTTTAAAAAGGCTTGGGATATGGCCTCATTTCGAGCGAGGGCGACATTTTCATTAACAATTACTCCTGTTCCTGTCACTATTCTCTCGTCAATCATCGTGTCTTGTACCGCTTGGGCGAAAGAATCCTTAACAAAAAGATTTATACTCAGAGATACAAGAGACAAAAAAAGACAGAGGCATAAATAACGTAGCATAGTATTAAAAAAATAGGGCGGTCTATCACGCCCCCCTGTTTTTTTAGGATAATTAATCTGATTCATCACATATCCGTAATTGCTCAATACCTTGTGGATTTAAATTTACTGCTTTTTTAGGGCATGGGTATCTTTTTTTGCTTATGCCCCTGGCCCAGACCCGCCTGCCGGATGGCGGGCAGGCCTGGCTAGTAATGCAGTAGTATTTAAAATGAGTCTGAGAAATAATACAACTATCATATAATATTCCAGATAATTCGCGCCTCCCGATCCCGTCCCGGTCTCGGGACGGGGAGGGCAGGCCTTAAATAAAGCTCAGCTTAGTTGTCATTTCAAAATTGGGTAATAGCCTCTCGGCCCTGAGCTCGAGGCCGAAGGGCAACTTGGCCTTAGAATCATATGATCCGTCTATATTACCCAATTTTGAAATGACATGGCAAGGCACCCATGCCCTTCCTTACATTATTGAGCAGATACACTTATCCTGTAAGCGTTAACCCCGATTATATCGGGGCGCACCAGACGTATGGCGGGCCATAATCCCCCAATAAATCGGCGGAAGCCCATAAACGGTTACCATATCCTTAGGGAAAGCCCTTAAAAGATCTTTAGATCCTCCTTAACTCTTCTTATAATTAACAAGGCATCTGCACCTGAAACACTACCCATAGGATTAAAAATATTTTGTCTAAGACCCCTTTCTGCCTCAATAATACCTCTGGTAGTGCATATCATGATTGCATTAAAGTATGGTAAATCATTCCTAACATCAGCAAACGGGGACACACTTCCTATATACTTGGTGTATAAGGAGGGGTCATTAGAAATGGTGCTGATAACATCTGCAATCATCATAGCATAGCTTGCCCTGGTAATGTATTCATCCGGGGCAAACGTTCCATTGGGAAAAGCACTCAGCCCCTTTATTTTTAAGGTAACCACTGTCTGAACATCAGCCCTGAGTGGATGATCAACTACATCAGCTGGAACTGGCATCTGATATGCTGAAGAACTCTGCCCTGGTGATTTAAA
>JAFDHR010000343.1 GCA_019308645.1 Deltaproteobacteria bacterium | reverse complement strand
AATCTTTTTTAATCCCTCCTTATTCATTGCAGGGGATATCTTTGGATTAACGCAGGAAAGGATTTCAATATTTCTTATTCCTGCATCAATAAGCCGTAGAGCTATTTCAACTCTTATTTCCGGGGTAAAGATATGGAGATATTCAGCTGGAATATTTTGACCATATTCCCTTAAGGTTACATCAGTAACAGTTACGCTATCATTTTTGGTATTTGTCATTTCTTATTAACACACATAGCCTTTGGGCCAAAACGAAGGATGAAAGTAGTTGAGTGGTCAAATGTTTAAGTGGTTGAGTAGTAAAGGAGTTAACTTTAGGCACTTAAGCTCACCCTGACCCAGACCTAGCATGCAATGCTTTAGCTATATTATATGATATAGATAGATCTTATATAAGTTGCAATATATGCTAACGCGCTCGCGCCTCCCGATCCCGTCCCGGTCTCGGGACGGGATCGGGAGGCTTTAGACACTTTCATATGAACACAACAAACCTGTTATTCTTTCGTATCCGGAAGGACCTGGGGTATTTTCTTAACCACCTCTTTCCCCTCAGAGAGTGCCTTACCCACTTTTTTCGATTCTTTAAAGATTTTTTTCTTCCAGGTTTTGTAGAGATTAGGTGATATGTGCCTGGACATAGATTGATATGTGACAATTACCATGCGAGCCGTAGTTGATCTGGCTATCAACGGACTCTTGGAGGGAATAAAAAAGATAAGGAGCACTATCAGAAGATAAGAAATAATAATGCCCTTAATCAGGGCAAGACCAAAGCCAAGGCCTCTATCAAGCCAGGCAACGAGCAACTTTTTAAAAAAATGGTGCAAAAGTATTCCAAATAGATTGAATAAAATAACCACCACAACAAACAGGAGGAAAAAACTGATAAGGGAAAGGAATTTCTCAAAGGGAATGTATGTCTTGAGAATGTTGGCCAGCTGAGGATAATAATGATTGCCAATCCAGATTCCAAAAATAATGCCGGCAAGGGAAGCTATTTCCCTGAAAAAGCCCCTAAAAATACCCTTAAGAACAAAGAAGGCTATTAATCCAAGAATGATGTAATCAAGAATATTCATGTGTAATCTTTATCAAAGGCGATTTTTATAAGTCAAGTTCATTTACCCTGTCAGAAAGCAATTCTTGATATTTACAGCTTGTTTAAAAACTTCCTTTCAGAAAGTCAACTTCTAACAGGGTAAAAATAAGGTTGGACAGCAACTAATTACTCAGAGCCACAAGCTCCCCACAGCGTTGACATATTCTACCTTATTTTCCTTCTGATTTGATCAAAGATAGTGGTTATGATACATATCTACGTATGAGCTTACAAAAAAGACTTCTTTTAGCCTTTGGTATCATCATGCTTGACCTGGTTTTCTTCTTTCTGCCCCTGACAGCATTTTTTCTTGCGTATGTTATAATATACAATCCACCCTGGGTAAAGGATTTACTTAAAAGACTGGAATAGAATAGGGAAAGAGGCAGTAAGCAGCAAATAAGCGGGGTTTCGGGTTACGAGTTTCGAGCTACAAGAGCAATGTAAGCTTTATTGTGCGCAAGGTTTTCACTATTGAGTGGTAAATATGAATCAGGTTTTCATACACAAGGCCAAAGAACGTGGTTTTATTGCAGTGGGCTTTTCTAACCCAACCACCCCTTTCTACTTTGACTTCTTCTGCCGCTGGCTCAAAGAGATTGAAATAGGAAATATGAATTATTTGAAAAGGAATATAGATATTCGAAGAGACCCCACAAGACTCCTTAAGGGATTAAAGACCATAATCTCTCTTGCATATCCATATCCAGCAAGTAAGCCGTCCACACCTGATGGATATACCACCTCAAGGTATAGCACACCTCAAGAAGAGGATTATCATCTCCGGTTGAGAAGATTAGGAAAACAGCTATGCGCATTCATTACAGAGATGTTTCCTGAAAGCAAAAGCAGGGTATGTGTTGATTCGGCCCCTATTCTCGAAAGGAGCTTTGCGGTAATGAGTGGAATCGGGTTCATTGGCAAAAACAATATGTTGATTATTCCAGGCTGTGGTTCATACTGTTTTTTGGTTGAAATTTTGACCACAGCTCAATTTCCTATCTCTTCTATTGAGGGGCGAGAAAATAGGTGTGGTTCATGCACTAAATGTATTGATATGTGCCCTACAGGGGCCTTGAAGGCCCCGTATTACATTGATGTTTCTAAATGCCTTTCCTATCTCACGATAGAGTCAAAGGATGCCGTCGATAAAGAGACCGCCGAAAAAATGGGAAACACCTTTTTTGGCTGTGATGTGTGTCAGGAGGTGTGCCCTTATAATAAAAAGGAATCCAGTGTAGTTGCGCTCCCGTCCGCAAAAGAAATTCTGGCAATGACCGAGATAGATTTTAAAAAGATCTTTGGAAAGACTTCATTTGAAAGGGCTGGAGTGGAAAAATTAAAAAAGAATATACAAGCGCTTCTTACTTAATAAAACTTAGCTACCTCATGTATGGGTGCCCTGTCCGAGATAGCTTGATTAACCGGGGAATCATGATCAGGATATCCAACACCTATACCCATAACAACATCCTTTTCCTCAGCTATATTTAGTCTATCTTTGATTTCATCAGAAAAGGCACTTATTAGCCCGATTGGGCATGTGCCTAAACCGATGTTATGGGCTGCAAGAACCATATAGCCTATAGTAATACCCAGATCAACCAATCTGGCCTTTGAGAAGGCCTGGTCGATGGTGACTATAATAGCTGTAGGGGCACCGTAAAAATTGCAGGAGCCCTCATTTATGAAATCCTGGAAGAGGATTCCTTTTTCTAAGTGGGGCAGGATGCAATCCATTAGTTTCTGCTGGCGATCCATGAAGTACTCTGGCAAGGGCCTTACTGCACCGGGTCCACAGGAAATATTCCTTTCACGCATGCTTTTTACCAGGACTTTGCTTAACCGGATGCGTTCTTCTCCCATTACAACCGTGAATTCCCAGGGCTGAAGATTGATTGCTGAAGGGGCCTTGGTGGAAAGGAAAAGCAATCTTTTTATTAACTCTCTGGGTACTGGCTTGTCTAAAAACGCCCTTGTGCTGTGGCGCTCGTTTATAATGTTTTCAAGTTCCATAAGGTGATCTCCAATTTGTTTTTTTAGGTAACCTCATGTAGGTTTTTAACTATACTTTAAATATGATGAAGGGTTATAAATATGATGAAGGGTTATTTTTGACAAGCTAAAAATATGAAACGGGATTATGCATTGTCAAGGATTAAAATAGTTTGTTGAGTTTATTGGGTTTTTTGTGCTACAAGCTATGAACAAAAGAAACGTAGATAAGGGATAGATATATGATCAGGGCGAAACTTTGGTTTACCTGTGCTGCCATGCATGATCCGGTAACGCCTATTATTGTCAAACCTTCGGTTCTGGGATGGAAGGCAAAGAGAAGGGATGTTGAACTCACCATTGAACGGGCCTTCACAGGAGAAGAGTTG
>JAFDHR010000342.1 GCA_019308645.1 Deltaproteobacteria bacterium | reverse complement strand
GTTTAGCAGAATATTTTTCTCTATTTTTCAAAAAAAGCTGCCTGCTCGACTAACCGGCTCAATTTTCAACGGCCTATTTTTTGTAACAGTGAATTGTCGGACAGGCTCCTAGTGCGTCTCACAAGAAAAAGCCGCATGAGTTCACGCCAGTCATCAGCATATTCGCTGTTTTCAAAGGCAGCCAGGGAACGTAATGGACACTGATGTTGACGCATGAACTCGGTCTCGCCCATATCTCTTAACAATCGTTCGGGGCGAATACTTAATTCTTTATCTTCCGGCACAAAAAGGCGCAGCTGGTTGGATAAGTCAAGGTAGGTTTTGTTATAGGGTGTGGCCGAGAGTAGAATACATTTGCTCTCATTTTCCTCAATATATTCTCTGATTGAGCGGTATCGTTTGCCTTCACGATTCCGAAGATTCTGGCTTTCATCGATAATTATAAGCCGAAACCGTCTCAAATCGGGCAACTGGGTGATAACTTGACTGATGGAAAGAACTCTTGCGCGAAGGCGATACTGGTCGCGATAATCCTCCCACATATCCACTAAATTCTTGGGGCAAATGATCAATGTCTCCAGTCCCAAGTCATCCTCAAGGATACGAGCCACCGCGGTTGCCATGAGGGTTTTACCTAGCCCTACCACGTCACCGATCAGGACGCCACCTCTCTTATTGATGTGATGGGCAGCAATCTTTACAGCTGCCTTTTGAAATTCAAACAGCTTCTGGCCGAATTCCCTTGGAATCCGGAATTCAGAAAGACCTGCACGGGCCTCCTGTGACAAATGATAGGCCATCTTTATATATATGTGGTAAGGCGGAATTGGCTCTTCACGCGCCCAGCTTTCCTCAATGATCTTAACCAATTCGTTTGAGATATCAATACACCAGTGGTCATTCCAGCGATCTTCAAACCATTTGGATAGCTTTGTGCAGGCATCATGGTCAAGCAGATCCACATTTAATTCGCCTTGCAGGGAAAGACCGGAAAAGGTCAGGTTACTGCTGCCGAGATACCCTGTGGTGGGATTGACAGGATCAGGACGGAAAAGCAAATAGAGTTTTGCATGTAAAGGGTGCTTAAGGAAAAGCTTCACAATAACCTTCTTCGCCTTGATCTGAGCAGCGAGCTGGCGCAGACCTGCCTCGTCTTCATTGGTGGGCACTCCAACAGTGAGTTGCTCCCTAAACTCCTCAGCCAATTTCTTCTTAAGGCGCAAGGCAGTCTGGTTATCCATGCCACTTTCGCTCTTTGAAAGCCTCATTGCATGTCGCAATTCATCTTGGGGCAATCTTTGCATTCCTACAAGAAGACGGCAACAATGGCCTTCCCCTCCAGACCATTTATCGATATAAGAATCTAACTGTTTCCAACCGCGAAGATTGAAATATCCTACACAGAAATCTGCATGGTCTGATAATTCCAGGTTCTCCTGGAGGGCTGGAAGGAGGCTTAATTCTATGTTGTCGAAAATACGTGGCATTAAAGTATCCTTCTGCTATCGTTAGCCTGTAAAATTTGGGTTGCCAATCGTAAAAGAACCCGGCTCTTATTGTGAGAAATGGGGTCTTTGAAAAGTCGATTTATAACTCTCTTTCATAAAGATTAAACCTATTTTGCTTAAAGCTAATGAAATTTAGCCTAAAATCCGTTGATTGGTCAAGGAAAACATGCAATGCTGAGCAAGAAGCAGAGATCATGGCGCAGAGGGCACAAGGCAAAACAGGAAAGTAGTCAAAATTCAGCGACCGGCGCATAAGGAGCTGCGCCCCGGAATGAAGTCATTGAGCGACGATGGGAGGAGTGGGTTTGAAGCTCTCGCTTTCATTCTTAAGCGCTTGCTTGCTCAGATAACCGTTCATTGATTAGAATGTCTTCAGATTTATTTAATGTTTTTGCCTTGCTTTTAATTATGGTATATAAATCCATATCGATCCCTACATATCTTTTCTTTTTCAACTTGATTGTATAGCAATTTCCTTTTTTTGAGTTTGCTTCGCTTCGACCTCCGGGGCGCAGGACACTATGGATCGGAGCAATTTAAATTTTAGAACCAGATAACCCCATGAAAAAATTTATCTATTTAGATAATGCTACTACTTCATTCCCCAAACCTCCACAGGTCATGGAAGCCATGATTCACTATATGAAGGAAGTAGGGGCTAATCCTGGCAGATCAGGACATCAATTATCTCTCGAGGCGTCCCGCATTGTACAGCACACCCGTGAAAGTCTCGCAACCCTATTCAATATTACTGACACGACGCGTATTGTGTTCACGATGAATGCAACCGAGTCACTCAATATCATCATTTATGGTTTCCTAAACCCTGGCGATAATGTCATTATTTCATCAATGGAACACAACTCCGTCATGCGGCCCTTAAAACATCTGGAGGAAAGCTCTGTTATCACCGTGACAATAGCCCCCTGTGACAATAAAGGGTTTTTAGACATTGATGCGTTGCCAAAACTTATTCAAAAAAACACTGCGTTAATGGTTTTAAACCACGCATCAAATGTTTGTGGAACCATTCAGGATGTAAGGGCCGTAAAAAAGGCCATAGGTGACATTCCGCTGTTACTTGATGCTGCCCAGACAGCTGGTTGTTACCCGATCGATGTTACCACTGACGGTATCGATTTTCTGGCTTTCACCGGGCACAAAGGGCTTTTAGGGCCTCAAGGGACCGGAGGCCTATGCATCCGAGAGGGTCTGACAGTCCGTCCGTTGAAACGGGGGGGCACAGGCAGCATTTCTGAAAAGATCGAACAACCGGATTTTTTACCAGACGCCCTTGAGAGTGGAACCCAAAACAACCCTGGTATCGCTGGACTTGGCGCAGGGGTTGATTTCGTCCTAAAGGAGGGAGTACAAACAATAAAAAGGCATGAAGAGTCCCTCACCTCAGCGATGCTCAAGGAATTATACGACGTGCCTGGCCTCACAATTTATGGACCACTCAAGGCTGAGCGCCAAACGTCTACCGTATCCGTAACATTTGATTCTATTTTACCTACAGGATCTGATCATGCATTTAGCGGTTGTGGATCAATCAATTTGGCATGGATGGAGGAAGGCATTCCTGTAACCGATGTCGGCAATATCCTTGATATAGAATATGACATCTTTGTGAGGGTAGGTTTGCATTGTGCTCCCTTGGCGCACAAAACCCTTGGTACCTATCCTGAAGGAACAGTTCGGTTTAGCATGGGATATTTCAATACCTTACAAGACATTGAATATGTCACGAAAGTAATCAGAAAGATTGCTGAAAAATAAATCCCTCAC
>JAFDHR010000341.1 GCA_019308645.1 Deltaproteobacteria bacterium | reverse complement strand
TATATGGAACACAGCACCGATCCTTCAGGAGCTCCGCGAGGGGCTCCCCCAGCGTCTCGAAGGGGTTTGCGCCGAATGCCTTATGAAAGGAATTTGTCTCGGGAGCTGCATTGCACAGAATTATTACTCAGCAAAGAATATATGGGCACCATTCTGGTACTGTGAGCAGGCTTACACACAGGGGCTGTTTCCAAAAACCAGGATGAAACCCGTAAATCAACCTCGTTGATTGGTTTTATTGGTTTTATTGGTTGGAATGGAATATGCGGTGAGATGGCACGATTTAATCAAATTTCTTAGGGCTATATCAAGGACCACGCTTGGAGAGCAAGAGGCGCAGTTCATACGCCAGTTCTGCCAAAGAGAGGTTCCATGGGAGAGTGTAAAAGCGCTAGCAGAAGTGGAAGGAGTTGTCGGATTGCTCTATTATCACCTGAAGGCTTTAGACCTCCTCAGTAGTCTGCCAGAGCCCTTCACCAGGCAAATCGAAGCCAGCTATCAAAAAACCAAACGGCATACACTTGCTATTATCGATGAGGCAAAGGCCCTCTCGATAATGTTTGAAGAGGCACGGATCCGGGTTGTGGCCCTGCAGGGATTATCCCTTTTATCAGTCTATGGAGATCCAGGTCTGCGACAGCTTGGGGATGCCGATTTGATGGTTAAACCGGGCCACAAACAGCGGCTCAAGATGTTGTTGTGGGAAAGCGGCTACCGGATGCCAGCCTTCATGTACTCAGACCTTTTGTATAAGGATGGAATCTCGCTTGACATTCACACCCATATCTTGAACCTGGATCGAATTCAAAGCCGGAGTTACCTCTTTCCTGAGGATCTCACGCCTATGTGGGAAAGGACCATACCTTTTTCAGACCAATCTGGTAGTCTGTTGCGCCTGAACCCCTACGATAATTTCATTGCTCTTGCCGCCCACGCCTTAAAGCATAGCTATTCCCGGCTGATCTGGCTGTCGGACATGCATGAATCCTTGCTGCAATGGGGCACCAAACTCAATGGCTTGGAAGGGATTGTAGATCGGGCACGATTTTGGCGACAGGAAAAGGTGGTCCTCTATGCCCTGATTTTGATGGAAAGGATTTTTGACCTGAAGGTTCCTTTGTGGGTTAAGCGGGCTCTTGGGATACAACGGCTGAACATTCTGGAAAAGCATGCCATTCGTCTGAAACTCAGGGGGTTTTCCTCAAATGAGCTCTGTATTGGCTTGTGGCTATGCAATATCAAAGGGACAGGGAAAAAACTGAAATTTATGAGAGAAACAGTTTTCCCCAGGGGAGAGATTATGGCCCAGATATTCCCACAAAAACCATCGCGAAAAAAAAGGGTTGTTTATGTGCAGCGGATAGTAAACGCTATAATCTTGTTGGGCAGGAATCTACGCCAGGCCCTGACCTTCTCTTTAAGGGCGGGTAGGAATGGATAGGAAGCGGCACGCAGCTTCAGACCATACACTCTCGAATTGAAAAATTATTTAGAATAGACTCTATTTTTTCCAGATATTTAGAAATCAGTTGCATATCAAGTTCTTTTTTGAGTTTATCACAGAAATATTGGATACATAAATAACTCCTACAATCAACGGGAAGGATGCACCCATCTGCCAAAAATGGGCATCAGTTCTCTTCCGCATTTTCGTAACAAGGATCCGGCAATATAGTGTCACACCTGATCAACAGGTAATCAACACAGTTAAAACCGCCCACAGATCCTGCTACATAGATTGATAGTTCTGGAGTATATAGCTTACAACATTGTATCTTGCATATTGGGCAATTGCTTTTAACAGAAGGCGTAATTATTTCTTGAATGTCTAACAATAATGTTTTGTATATTTTAGATTGATGCCTTAGATATTTTTTTGCGTTTTCACTTAGACCCAGATAAAACTTTTCATATAATGCAAATTCTTTCTGAGCTTTTTTGAAATCTGACATTATTTTATTTTTTAGGCTCTCTATTTTGCTCACGTTCGAGACCCATAGTTTAAAATAGTTCTTGGGGATTCCTGAGCCATTGAAAGGTCAGTTTACGCCACGCAGAGTAAAGGGACTATTATCTTGGTGGATAAGAATTTAGGCCAGGCCCTGACTTTCTCTTTCAGGGCAAGAAAAAATGCACAACGGGATCCCATCTGATAACTGGTGAGGCATCCACTTTTCGCTAAGGTTGGACGCCGACCTTGCAGAGCTTGGCGGGTGTAGTACCCTCCCTACACTGACCGCTTGGCGGACTCCCACCTATACCGCAGTGTGGCGCAGCAGCATAGGCAACACCACCACCCAGATCAAATAGCCGTGGCGGTTCGTAAGGAATCTTGGTTTTTTGATCGTCATCCTTTGGGTCTGTCATCTTGTCCTCCAAGGTTATTTACCAATGATCACCTTCCAGATATCCTCGTCCAGTCGAAAATGAAAATAAAACGTAGGTAATTTATAGCACGCCTCAAACAAAAGGTCAAATAGTGCTGATTTGGCCTGAGTCGACAAATAAGGGAAAAAATGGATGTAGCGTTTTAAGATCATGGAAAAGGCCTCTTTTTTTGAGACCCTCTCCAAAAACAATCTGTCATCCTTGATGAGAAAATATAGACCCTTTACCCATGCGCTCATTTGAATGACCTCTTTATCCAGGCCCTTCACAGGATCAATCTGATGATAAGGGGATGGATAGACCCGGTATTCACCATTCTGCCTAAGAAAAATGGGGCCATCATCGGAGAGCACATGGCATCCAGTGCAATGCTTCGCGAGGGTACTCTTGCCTGCCCCAGAGTCGCCCATAAAAAGGTATCCTTCTTCGTCTTTGACCAGGGCTGCCGCATGGACAAAACAGCCTTCTCTCTCTCCCAAAACCTGGGCGAAATACATCCAGAGCAGCCGATAAAGGGGCTGGAAACGCCTTGGCCCTTGGTTCAAAAGATACATACGCCCTGCGGCGGTATCCGGGTTATATAGGAGCAGCCCGCCCAAGCAGAATGAGGAAATGGTCTTTTCGCTTATGGGAAAATCCTCCGTGTACCCTGGGACTTCCCTCAACCATGCAGCCACATCATCAGTGGGAAGCAATCGTTCAAAAATCGGGCTCCCGGCTTTTTCCCTAATAGGAGACCTGTTATTTGAGCTTTTTAAGATACATACGTCTATTTGCGGACCCCCGCTTTTGCCCGGTTGAACAAAGCCCCGAAATAAGTGACTGCACCAAGGTGCAGCCTTTTTCGCTTGATCCAAAAGGCTTATGGTTACGTTCGTCCCCGCTAAGTTCACCGTTAATTCCATGGTCTTCCTGCTGCTGGATAC
>JAFDHR010000340.1 GCA_019308645.1 Deltaproteobacteria bacterium | reverse complement strand
TCACCAATAGCTCTTCATAACGATCGGTCTCTAAACTACTCGCTCCTTCCGTTCCGCCCTTAGATCGGGTTTCAAGCTTTCCATCTCTATAGATAGCTACATATCTAACATTGTCTGAAATTGCGAAAATATCTTCTATCATCATTTTTTTTTTCTTTTTTTAACGTGGAATTCACCAGCCTGTATGGAGCACCAGCGGAATACAGGCTGGTGAAATGATTTGTTCGCACTTAGGATAGCCTATCAACTTTAATGTGAAGAGCTTTAGCCATTAGTTTGGCCATGGATGAAGAAAGCCTGCGTCTCCCTCTTTCATAATCGCTTATCATGTTTTGACGAATACCAAGCTTCTCAGCGAGTTGTGCTTGTGTCATACCTGCTTTTAGTCGAGCACCAGCAAGAAGATTCCCAATCCTGTTTGACTGCATTTCTTTCCAGAAATCGGTCTCTTCAATAGGGACACTATCAGATTTGTCAGATGTTAAGATACTGACTTCAAATTTCTTTCCGATCCAATCAATTAATTCGTCTATATTTTCACCCTGAAGTGATAATTCAATACGGGGCTTTTTCACGACTGCCAACATACTACACCTCGATTTCTATTTCTCCTTTATGACAAATCCAACACGCAACATAGCGATATGTAAGATGGCAATGATATTGATCCTTGCCTAAAGGAGAAAAGTTTTGCCAGCTTTTTTGTATAGGTCCATATGATTTTAAATCCTCGATAAGCAAGAAAAGAAGTTTCTGGACATCTATGGGCAAATTTTTTAGCCCTCGAGCAACTTTCTTCTTAATCCTTACATTGTATTTCATTAAGTTATAATATAACCATATTAAGTAATATTCAAGTTCTTTTTCAGAATTTTTTCTGAGTGCGAACGCGTGGCTAACCCGCCACGCCCAGAGCGACGGAGTCGCGGTGGGTGTGGTCGGTGTTCAGCCAATTGTTAGCAGTTTTATCCGACATATCGAAAAATCGAAGACCTGGTTTTATATTCAAGGTTGAAAGGGATGTATTGCTTCTGAACTTCATTTCTTCGATGAAATTATGAGAAATAATGCCAACTTCAACGCAAGGTAATCGTTGCTCTTTGAGTAGCTTTAAAAGAGTCCTCGCAATGTGCTGGGTTAGGCTCTGAGATTCATTAGTCCAAGTCAACCTAGCCCCACATGACTCGGGTCCACAATGGTTAGTACTCCTTCTGTGTAGGGCTCTTGCATCCCCGACTTTATACTGGTTTATCCTGGCGCTTTCGACTTGCTCCCCTTACTTTACTTTAACGGACCTGCAATAAAAAGCGTCTGGCACCACCAGGCGCTTTTTTTGCTGAAAACAATTCTAAGATCAACTACCCAGCCAAAGGTGAAAGCCGGTCAAACCAGGGACTGGCTTTTTCCAATTGTGCCGCCAGCCTGAACAGCATGTCCTCCCTGCCAAAGGGCGCAATAAACTGTGAGCTCACCGGCAAACCCTCTTCACTCATGAAAAGCGGGACGGACATGGCGGGAAGACCGGTCAGGTTTGCCAGCTGGGTGAAAGGCGTTTTTTCCAGGGCCTTGTCAGCCACCTGGTCTGCAATTCCTGCGGCCTTCAGCAGCCAGCCCATTTTCAGAGTTGAAATAACTTTAAACAGCATCCGTTGCACTGTGCTTGCTGCCTGCCCACCAACAAGAGCCGGGAGAAAAGCCACGGTGGGAGTCAGGTAAAGATCATACTCACTCAGAAACAACCCCATCTGTCGGGCAAATTTATCCCAGGCATATAAGGCAGCAGCATACTCTCCTGCGGAAACTGCCCGACCCATGATGCCCATATTCCAGGTGATCTCCTCCACATCACTGGATACGGGTTTCCGGTTGAGTATTGTTTCAAGATCAGCAATCCCGGCAGCCGCCTCGGCAAATAACATAGTCATAAAGCTCCGAGCTAACTTTATGCCGTCAATATCAGGGATAGCCTCCACCACATCATGCCCCAGGCTTTCAAGCAGTTTTCCGGTTTCCTCTGCTGCCTTAGCGCATTGCGGATCCACATCCATTCCCAGCGGTGAGGACGTGTTCAGGGCGATCTTCAGCCTGCCAGGATCTTTTTCAATCTCCTCAAGATATAGCCCTTCCGGCCGCCTGATTTCATATGGCGTTCCCCTGTCCGCACCTTGAGTCGCATCCAGAGCGGCCGCACTGTCACGCACCGAGCGGGTGAGCACATGTGACTGGACCGCACCCTGCCAGGGTATACCCTTATCCGGCCCACTGGGATTCCGCCCTCTTGAGGGTTTAAGCCCGAATAACCCGCAGTGGGATGAGGGGATGCGGATTGACCCCCCGCCATCACCTCCCGAGGCCATTGGCACAATGCCTGCGGCCACAGCAGCGGCAGAACCGCCGGAAGATCCGCCCGGTGTGCGTTCGGTGTTCCAGGGATTTCTACACGGGCCGAACAGTTCAGGTTCGGTCACTCCCAACAGACCGAATTCCGGGGTGTTGGTCTTACCCAGCACATTAAGCCCCGCCTTTTTATACCTGACCACCATCTCTGAATCATACTCTTTCGACCTTTTGTTGAGCACGCGGTTGCCATAGGAAGTCGGGTATCCGGCATAGTCGAACCCCAGGTCCTTCAGCAAAAAAGGCACTCCGGTAAAGGGACCATCCGGGATTGTCCCCGCTGCCGTTTTTCTGCCCTCATCAAACATGGGCGTAACCACGGCATTGATCTCAGAGTTAATCCGATCAATCCTATTTAAGGCCGTTTCGCAAAGCTCCACCGCCGTCACCTCGCCTTTCCTGACCAGCTCAGCCAGCCCCAATGCGTCATAGCTCGTATACTCTGGAAAATTCTTCATGTCCTGCTCTCCTTTTTTAAAAATTTAAAACAAGATGGGACCCAAAGCATAACTCATTTCTTCCCAATTGTTTAAAATGGCGGCCGGAGCTGCACTTCATTTGCCAACAAACCGCAATATTCCGCCATCATTGACCCTTTGCTTGACAAAATCCTGCAAAAGATCATGGTTTATATTGGTGAACAACTAGAAAAAAATATTACTACTACTGTAATAAAGGAAAAGATTCCTTTCTTTAACTTCATTTCCCACGATCCTCCAATGCGTATCTATTTCTGGTGCTAACGTTCAGGATAACCTGCTGGTATGGAGCGACAGCGGAATACCAGTCAAGTTCATCCTGTGGTTCTTATAGGTTATATTTGCATATTTTCTTAGATATAAGAATTACAAAATATTCTTAGCATAATAACCGTTTTTCGCGAGAAAATTAGCCAAAAATGTTTGGTATTTGTCCATCAGATAAAT
>JAFDHR010000339.1 GCA_019308645.1 Deltaproteobacteria bacterium | reverse complement strand
TAGTGGCTGAATAGTTACAATTTATCTATGATTAATATCAATATTATAAGATATTTTATTTCTCTGTTTTTTTGTCTCTTTCTTCTTTTTACCTTATCAGTCTGCTCTCCCACGACAGAATCAAATGAAGCTGTAGTTATAAGAGTAGGAGATCGAGTAGTTACCGTGGGTGAAATAAAGAGAGAAGTACGCATTGCCTCAGTTGAAAATAAAGTTCCTCAGAAGGCAGTATGGTCAGCTATTAATGAGCTTGTAAATAGAATTGTGGATGACGCTCTTGTTCTTGAGTATGGAGAAAAAAATGGTATTTTTTTAAATGAGATTGAATTGGAAAAGGCTATACAAAATATTGTCAAGGATTATCCAGAAAATAGCTTTAATGAAATGCTTCTATCCAGGTGCATAGATTATAATGAATGGAAAGAGAGATTCAGCGAACATCTTTTAATTAAAGAGATTGTAAAGGAGCAAACTGCGACTCTGCCTCCTATTTCTTACCATGCCATAAAATCTTACTATAAGGAAAGAAAGAAAGATTTCTTGCATCCTTCGAGGTCCAAATTTGTGCATGTTGTTACTAAAACGAGAAAAGAGGCCGAGGCTGTTCTCGCCCGCCTTAAAGGGGGAGAAGATATAAAAGAATTAGTTAAGGAACAATCTCTACGATCTGGAATTCGTGGAAATTATGGTATACACTGGAAAGCCAGGTATATATTTCCTTCTCCCCTATCTGATATCATATTTACAATACCTGTTGGTGAAGTGAGCAACATCATTAAGGCCCCTTACGGCTTCCACATTATAAAAGTCCTCAAAAGGGAACCACCAGGAGTAAAAGATCTTTTGGAGGTAGAGAATGAAATAGAAAATATGCTTTTTAATAAAGCAGTGGAAAGACGATATACAGCCTGGCTTAAAGAACTAAGGAATAATTATCCTGTTAAAGTCAATTACACCTTGTTAGATCAACTGAGTGCTGTTAATGAGAACGACTAAGTTAATTATCCTTTTTACGCTATTACTTATTCTATTCACCTTAGCTCCTGGGTATCTCTTGGCCGAGATAACGAACAGAATTGTAGCGCGAGTTAATAGCGATATAATTACCCTTCATGATCTCAATACCTCAATCAAAAGGTTAACCGGATCGAGTGCAAGGGATCTGCAATTAAAAAATGAGAAAGAATTCTATGAGATACGCAGGGCTATTTTGGATAATCTGATCAATGAAAAGATAACAGAACAACAAATAATTAAATTGGGAATAAAAGTAACGGCAAAAAATGTAGAGGAAGCAATTGAAAGGGTGAAAAAGGAAAATAGTTTTACACAGGAGGAGTTGATTTATAGTCTAAAGCAGGAGGGGGTAAGCCTCAAGGAATATAAAGATGAGATAGAAAAGGAGATTGAACGTTTTCGGTTGGTAAATTATGAGGTGAAATCAAAGATAGTTATAACCGAAGAGGAGATAAAAAAATATTACCAAACACATTCAAAAGAATATACTGAGGTCTCTAAAGTGAGGCTGGAGAGGATTTTCTTAAAGGTTAGAAGTCCAAATGATAAGGAAGAGATTGCTCGCGTAAAGTCCTTAGGAGTAGAGATATTGCAGAGGCTTAAACAAGGCCGCGATTTTTCCGAGATGGCAAAGACACATTCTCAGGGGCCGGCGGGTCCGGAGGGAGGTAATTTGGGTTGGATAAAAGCAAGCCAGCTTGAACCCGTATTAAGAAAAAAAATAGATAAACTTTCAGTTGGAGAACACACTGATTTAGATTTTGCTCCATCTGGATTTCAGATAATCAAGTTAGCAGAAGAGAAAAAAGGAGGGCTAAAACCTTTTGAAGAGATCCGGGATGCAATCTATTCCAAATTATTTAAGGAAAAAGTAGAAAAAAGATATGCTACATGGTTAAATAAGCTTAGAAAGGAGTCTTTTATAAAGGTTACATTTTGATATGGACAAACCTTCTCACAAAAAAAAGGAAAAGGAAATACCAGAAGATATTAGCCTTGGTGTTTTTTTAAAAAAATCCAGAGAAGAGAGCCATATTGAATTAGATGAAGTAGTTGAGGCTACAAGGATACGAAGGCATAATCTTGAGGCAATAGAAAATGAGGAATGGAGTAAACTGCCTTCACAGGTCTTTATTAAGGGCTTTCTAAAATCCTATGCTGAATTTTTGGGACTGGACAAGGAAACAGTCATACATCATTACCTAAGGACCTCATCTTTTGAAAAAACTACACCAGAAGCGCTAAAGAAAACAAGACTACAATTCGCCAAACCCTATCTTATCATCATTATTCCTGTTTTGGTCCTGGCCTTTTTTGTTACTCTGATTTATCTAAATAAACGAAATATTTCAATTACTGACAAGGCCTTTCAGTATCTCGGGACACAGAGCCCTGGAGAAAAAATGGGCGGTATAACAGAGAAAGAGGACAATAAAGAACAAGACGATAGAGAAAAGGAAATACTTCTATTAGAGAATGAAGTAATGGTAGAGGAGGTGAATAAAAACACTTTAAAATCTAAACCTGTTGATGATACCATAGTTCTTGAGGATTCGACTATTTCAATTACGAAAGAAGAAAAAAAACCTCTATTGCCACGGTTTATCCTTACTGCCAACGTTAAAAGCCGGACGTGGATTGCTATCAACATCGATGATACGTCGGTTAAGGAGTACCTTTTTCAGCCAGGGCAAACCCCTCGATGGACGGCAGAGAAGGGCTTTAACATTTTGGTAGGTAATGCTGCCGGAATTGAGTTTTCCCTCAATGGAAAGGAGGTTGGAAATCTCGGTGCTCAAGGACAGGTAGTAAGGATAACACTTCCGGAAGGATAGAAGAGATGTATTTTAAATTAAGGTAACTACTTAGGTATCTTGCCACAAAGACACTAAGACACTAAGGTTATAGAATTATTCTTTATAATGGCCTTTTTAATGCGCCTCAGGCGCATTAATGCGTGGAACATTAAAATTAATGAGCCTAAGGCTCATTAATGAGAAAACTCCGTTATTTAATTTATCTTCACCTTCTCTTTGAGTCTTTGTGCCTTAGTGGCTGAATAGTTACAAATTAAGCTGATAATTATCTGGGGGATTGATTGAGAAATATATATGATATTTTTAAGGAAAGAGGTTTTATTGAACAGGTAACCGATGAAAATATGCTCAGGGAGCTTTTTGAAAAACCAATTACCTGCTATATCGGTTTTGACCCAACTGCGAAAAGCCTACATGTTGGTAGCTTGCTTCCTATTATGTCCCTTGCCCACATGCAGAGAGAAGGCCATAGACCCATAGCTTTGGTCGG